>CAIUSP010000043.1 GCA_903901855.1 uncultured bacterium
CTGCCTTCCTCTTTGGCGACGAGGACCACCTTGTGCAGATCGACATGAGCGAGTACATGGAGAAGCACTCAGTGTCACGCCTCGTCGGCTCGCCGCCCGGCTACGTGGGGCACGACGAGGGCGGCCAGCTCACCGAGGCCGTGCGGCGCAAGCCCTACTCGGTACTGCTGCTCGACGAGATCGAGAAGGCGCACCCCGATGTCTTCAACGTGCTGCTGCAGATCCTCGAGGACGGCCGTCTGACCGACTCGCAGGGCCGCACCGTCGACTTCCGCAACGCAATCGTGATCATGACCTCGAACGTCGGCGCGCAGGACATCTCGAAGGACATGTCCTTCGGATTCGCCGCCTCCGATGCCGAGGAGGGCGGTGCCTCATACGACGACATGAAGGGCCGGATCATGGGCGAGCTGAAGAAGGTCTTCCGCCCCGAGTTCCTCAACCGTATCGACGAGGTGATCGTCTTCCACAAGCTGACCAAGGAGGAGATCAAGTCGATCGTCGATCTGATGATCGCCCGCGTGCGCGTGCAGGTTGCCGAACACTCGCTCCAACTCGACCTCACCGACGAGGCGAAGGACCTGCTCGTCGACAAGGGATGGGACCCGGGCATGGGTGCGCGTCCGCTGCGTCGCGCGATCCAGCGCTACATCGAAGACCCACTGGCCGACGAGGTGCTCAAGGCGGGCTCGATGCCCGAGGGCTCGACCGTGTTGGTCGAGCGTGATGCCAAGGGTGACGAGGATGACAAGCCCCTGAAGCTCAAGATCGTCAAGCCCCGCAAGAAGCCCGCTGCCAAGAAGCAGAAGGAGCCGGTTGCGGTTGGCGCCAAGGCTGAGGAACCGAAGGACGCCGGTCCTGCACCTGCGGCCGACGCCTCGGATGACGCAGAGTCCGACTCCCCGGACTGAGCCTCCCGTAACCTCAAGGGCATGAGAAAGCCCGGCACCACTGCCGTCGGCACTTGGAGCGGCGGTAGATTCATGCACTTCGGCGAGGAGATCTCCGAGGAGCGCCTCGAGGCGCTCGTTCGCCCGGGCGACGGCATAGACACGATCCTCACCGCCGACGTCTACGGCCAGGGTGCTGCCGACGAACTCCTCGGCCGTGCGATCGCTGGCTCGGATCTGGCCCGCGACGAGTTCTGCGTGGTCGGTGCAGTCGGGCACGACTTCTACGAAGGCGAGCGCCAGGGCGCGAAAGGTTTCCCGCGCTTCACCGATCCGGCACTGCGCGGCCCCGACGCCTACCTCGACTATCTGCGGACCGCCACCGAGCGCAGCCTGGAGCGCACCGGCCTCGACCGCTTCGACGCGCTCCTGCTCCACAACCCCGATCGGATCGGATTCACCAGCGAGGTCGTATGGGAGGGAATGGGAGCCTTGCGCGACGAGGGTCTGACCGGGGCGATCGGCGTCGCCCCCGGCCCCGCCAATGGCTTCACCTTGGACGTGATCGACTGCGTGGAGCGTTTCGGCAGCGAGATCGACTACGCGATGCTGATCCTCAACCCGCTCGAGCCCTGGCCCGGTGAGATGGCTCTCGGCGCCTGCGAACAGAATGGGGTCGAGGTGATCACCCGGGTGGTCGACTACGGCGGCCTCTTCTGGGACGACCTCCTCTCACCCGAAGGCCTCGGAGAGCGTGACCATCGGGCCTTCCGACCAGACGGCTGGATCGAGTCGGGTCGCGAGCGGATCGAACCGATCCGCGCCATCGCGCAGGCGCATGACCTCACCCTCCTCCAGGCCGCCTGCCAGTGGAACCTCGCGCAGCCTGCCGTGAGCTGCGTCGCGCCGACCTTGGTGCAGGAGGCAGGCACGGATGCGAGGACGATCGAGTCGAAGCGAGAGGAACTGGCTGCCCTGCCGGCGGAGATCGAGCTCAGCCCCGATGAGATCGCCGAGATCCGGCGGATCGGCGACAACCGCGGTTGTATGACACTCAAGGGCGCGAGCCCCGTTCACGAGGGCGAGGAGCGCCCCGACGGCTGGCAGATGCGCCCGGAACTCGCAGAGACGGCGACCCGTTGGGGCATCGATCCCGAGCGTGACCTCGTTATGTCGGCCCCCGCGTCGGCGGGCGAGTAGGGCGGGGGAAGGCCGTGAGGGAATCCTTGGAGCGATTCGGCAGGTTCGCCTTGGGGACCGGATCGACCCTGTTCATCATCCTCGGGGCGATCATCTTCGGATTCGGAGTTCCGACGCTGTGGATCTATCTCGCCTCGGTGATCTACGGAGAGCCCGGGGCGGTCACGGGTTCGATCGCGCTCTTCATCTTCGCCGGGATCATCGTCACCTACTGGTTGCTGCTGGTGATCGCCTCCTGGATCAGGGCACGCGTGCTGGGCCCTGAACAGGCGGAGCGCGAGACCAAGCGGGCTTCTTGGAACCGCAGTCTCCGTGACACCCCCTTCCAGCCCGGCGAGAGCAAGACCGACCCGATCGAGAAACTCTTCATCGCAACCGCGATCGTCTCGCTGATCGGTCTCTTGATCTGGTTCGTTGCCTTTGCAGGCGCGCCGTTTCCGACCGGCTGAGGCCGCGTTCGCCGGATCGATGCGGATACGCGTCGCCTCTGCTGCTAGGGTCCACCCGACTGGCGGATAGTTGCTTCCGTCACGAACAGTCCGAGTCTCCGCCACATCCCCGAGAGAAAGGCCCCAGTGAAGTACTCCAAGCTCGTCTCCCTCGCAGTCATTCTCGTTGCACTCTGTCTACCCGCCGCCGCCTCGGCCGCGCCCGCCCCGATCCAGTTGACCGACTTCACTTCGCGCGCCGCGGACGGGGCCGGACAGAAGCATGCGACCGCGATCAACTCCAAGAACGGAAGGCAGTTGACCTTCGGTTGGCGCTCGGATGCCGACGGTGCGTATCTCGCGGCCAACGTCTACAAGCCATCCGGGGCGCCCATCGGCGGAGAGCGTGTCCTACTCGACGGAACGAGCACTACCCAGAATCAGCAGTTCGGTGCCGCCTACAACCCCGTCACCGGAGGATGGATCGTCACCTGGCTCGATACCGATGCGAAGACCTACGTCAGTCAGTTGCTGAAAGCCAGCGGTGCGGCTCAAGGTCCAGCGCGGACTCTCGTCTCCTCTTCGGACATGAACTGCTGCGGCAGCAGCGACATCGCCTGGGATTCCAAGAAGAGGCAGTTCCTAGTTGCGTGGTCCTACTACTCCAATTCGGGCGAGACGACGGCAGACGGGTCGCCGACTGGGAGGTTCGTCAAGGCAAATGGGACACTCGTCCCCGGAGGCAGCTTCCGTCTACTCTCGAACGTCTCGGATTTCAGCGAGTGGAACAGTTACCACCAGCTCGCACTCGAGTACTCGCCGAGGCATGACAGCTTCGGTCTGATCACCAAGGCCAAGAACCCCTCGGTATCCACGTACATGCGACCCTACTTCCAGCGGCTCAACTCCAAGGGACGGCCGGTTGGCAGCGCCAGGAATCTCACCCCTCTTCCCGCACCCACTAGCGGTATCGGGAATGCAGATCTCGCCTACAGCGCGAAGTCCGATCAGTATGCGGCGATCTGGGGAGAGACCGACGGCGCTGACGCTCCGATTTACGTGCAGCGCCTCAAGGGATCCAGCGGTGCGCTCGTCGGCGCACCCGTTCGCCAGACGCTCCCTGCCGGCGAGTCTGGAAACCGGTATCGCGCAAAGATCGTGGCTGGTCCCTCGGGTTTCTACGCGGTTTCCACCTTCGACAACCTCGGTCTCAATTCAGCTCAGTCGATCGGCGCTTTCAAGATCGGCGCCAACGGAGCAACCGTGGGAACGCCGGTCTGGCTCTGGACCAACGAATTCGCGCCCGCATCGCGCCCGCAGGTAGCCTTCGACCGCACCTCGTGTCGCTTCATCGTCACCTATGTGGCCGACGCCGACCTGTCTGGCGAGGCCGCGTATCAGCTCTTCGAGTCCCAGGTCAAGACCACCGGTTGCAGGAAGCCCAAGAGGTAGCAGGGGGCGAGAGCGTCGTCACCCGGCCATAGGATCGTCGGGTGGCGAAGAAGAAGACACCGGGGTTCGAGTGCACCGCCTGCGGTCATCGCGCCCTTGCCTGGTCGGGCCAGTGTCCGGGATGTAGCGCTTGGAACACGCTGGAGAAGGCCCTGCCAGCCCCAACCCCTTCCGCTGGAGTGGGTGGAGGCCTCTCGGGTGGTGTCGCCGCGACCCCCACGCCACTGCGCGAGGTTCAGGCCGAGAGATCCGAGCGGGCCGAGACCGGCATAGCCGAACTCGATCGCGTGCTGGGTGGAGGCCTGGTGCCGGGCTCTCTCGTGCTGCTGGGCGGTGCTCCGGGAATAGGCAAGTCCACCCTGGCCGCGATGGCGTTGGCCAACCTGTCTGAGCGTGGCGCCGGGGTCCTCTACGTCTCGGGTGAGGAGTCGGCCTCTCAGGTGAGGCGCCGGGCAGAGCGCCTCGGCGACGCAGCACTCGATGTTCCGATCCTCGCCGAGAACTCGCTCGAATCGGTGATCGCGACGATCGTCGAGGAGCGGCCTCAAGTCTGTGTGATCGACTCGGTCCAGACGCTCTCCGTTGGGGATTCCGCTCCCGGAAGCCTCGCTGCGGTGCGCGAGGTTACCCAGGCACTGCTGGAGACAGGCAAGTCCCGCGATGTGACGATGATCTTGGTCGGTCACGTGACCAAGGAGGGCTCGCTTGCCGGTCCCAGGTCACTCGAGCACCTGGTCGACTGTGTCCTCCACTTCGAAGGCGAGCGCGAGCGCTCCTTCCGCACGGTCAGGGCGGTCAAGAATCGCTTCGGCGCAACCAGCGAGGTTGGTGTGTTCGAGATGCGCTCTGCGGGGTTGGTGGAGGTGCTCGACCCGTCGGCTCGCTTTGCGGGAGAGGCTTCGCCGGCTGCCGGCTCGGTGATCTGCTGCTCGATGGAGGGCACTAGGCCGATACTGGTCGAGGTGCAGGCGCTGGTCGCCCCGAGCGAGGCAGAGCTGCCGCGACGAACCGCGACCGGCATCGACCGCAACCGGCTGGCCCTGGTGCTGGCGGTGCTGACCCGTCACGGGCGTTTGCCGCTCGGCTCGGCCGATGTATTCGTGAATGTGGTCGGAGGAGTCAGGCTGGACGAGCCCGGCGCCGATCTGGCGGTGGCTCTGGCTGTTGCATCGGCCAACTCTGGCGAGGCGCTGCAATCGGAGGGCAGGCCGCTGGCCTGCTTCGGCGAGGTCGGCCTTACCGGCGAGTTGCGCTACGTCGCGCATGCCGACCGGCGGGTGGCAGAGGCTCGCAAGTTCGGCCTCGGCTCCGTGATCGGACCAGAGCCGGGGGAGGGCAAGCCGAAGGGGATGAAGATCGTCGGCACCATCGGAGAGGCCCTGAAGGCCGCTGGAGTCTCTCGCCAAAGCGCCGGGCGGGGCACCCAGCGCTCGGCCAGACGCGCGGCCTGACCGGGTAGCACTTTCCCGCTCCGAATCTGGATTTCCGCACATTGCAGGCACTTTCCGAACGGCAGGTTGGAGGTTGCTGATTTGCGCTAAAAGAACTCCTGATGGCGCCTTCCAAATCAGGAGATGAGACACACCGGGAGTTGGAGGAGCGTCAGGATCCCCGTCTGCTTCGCGCCCTCGACATGGTCGCCCCCGGTACCGGCCTCAGGGAGGGAATCGACAACATCGTCCACAGCCGGACCGGTGGCCTGCTGGTGATCGGAGACCCTGAGGAGATCTCCTTCCTCTTCTCCGGCGGCATCCCGATGGACCTCGACTACACACCGGCGCTGCTCTACCAAGTGGCGAAAATGGACGGCGCGATAATCCTCGATCAGGACGCCACCAAGATCATCGCCGCGAACGTCCAGTTGATGCCCGACCCGACGATCCTCTCCGACGAGACTGGCACCCGCCACCGCACCGCCGAGCGCGTCTCCAAGCAAACCGATGCGCTGGTGGTGGCGATCTCCGAGCGGCGTGAGGTCGTCTCGATCTACCTCGGCGGGATGAAGTACATCCTCCAGGACATCCCCGCAGTGCTCGCCAAGGCGAACCAGGGGCTTCGCAATCTGGACAAGTACCGGGCCCGCCTCGACTCGATGAGCACTCGGCTGACCGAGTTGGAGTTTGAGGGACGCGTAGTCCTCTACGACGTCTTGTCGGTGCTGCAGCGGGTCGAGTTGGTGAGTCGGATGGCGGTCGAGGTGGAGCGCTACATCGTCGAACTGGGCGCCGAGGGCAGGCTGATCGAGATGCAACTGGAGGAAACGCTGGTCGGAGTGGCAGCCGACAAATCCGCGCTGATCCGCGACTTTGCGATCACCGACACCGAGCAGAGCCTCTCGGATGCCTTGAGCGCGCTAAGCCATCTCCCCCACCAGGAGCTGCTCGACTACGGGCGTCTGGCCGAATTGCTCGGCTACGACCGGAAGACCTCCACCCTCGAGTTCCCGGTGTCGTCCCGCGGCTACCGCGTCCTCGGGAGGATCCCGAGGCTCCCCAAGCTGGTGGTTCAGCGGATCGTTCAGGAATTCGGTGGCCTCGAGGAGGTCCTCGCTGCAAGCGACGAGGACCTCGAGGCCGTGGAGGGCGTGGGAGCGACCCGAGCGAAGGAGATCAGAGAGGGAATGCGCCGGATTCGCGAGGTCGAGCCGGTCGACAGGTACTTGCAGGACTGACAGGAGAGAGGATCAACCCAGGGGCCCCCGCCCCGAGACCCGAGGAGGAGACCATTCCAGAGCTAACAGAAGATCAGGTGAAGGACGCAGGCAGCGAGGTAGAGGTAGAGGTCGTCTACGAGCACATCGAGTTCGAGATCGGCGACAAGGTCGTCTACCCGCATCACGGCGCGGGCAAGGTCCTCAAGAAGGAGAATCGGA
>CAIUSP010000044.1 GCA_903901855.1 uncultured bacterium
ACGTCTGCTACGCTCCATACCGCTTCCGCATGCCCATAGGTAGCCGAGCAGGTTCGACCCCGTGTCGCCCATGAAGCTGGAAGCCGGAGGAAACCCGTGGCGGAGGAAACCGAGCGACGCGCCGGCGGTGAGCGCCGCAAGCACGCCGGCTTCGTATCGTCCGAGCGAGATGGCGATGATCGCGAGGGTGACCCCCGAGATCGCGCAGACCCCGGATGCGAGGCCATCTACCCCGTCGATCAGGTTGACGATGTTGATCACGGCCACGATTCCGAAGATCGTGATCGGATAGGCGACCCAGCCGAGACTGAAGCCCCCGATGAAGGGCAGCGTGGTCACGTCCACCACCACGTCTCCGAGGAAGACGGGTATCAGGGCACCGAAGATCTGACCCCCGAGTTTCGGCAGCGCAGGAAGTTCGAACACATCGTCCAGGACGCCGACGCCGGTGATCACGACCGCACCGCCGAGGATCGCGAAGGTCTGACTGTCATAGGGGAGCCAGATCAGGCCGGCGGCCAGTACCGCCACCAGGATGGCGAGACCGCCGAGCTTCGGCGTCGGAACGTCGTGCAACCCCCGCTCGGAGGGCTGATCTATCGCCCCGATCCGCCTCGCTATCGACTCCGCAGAGGGAACCAGTAGCCACGCAACGCTTGCCGCGAACAGGAAGGAGAGAATCGCGTCCCAGGTGGTGAGGCGCATCAGGGCATTGTCACCGACGGAGCGGACCTAGCGAGCGATCCGAAGGATCGCCTCTGCCAGCGGGCCGGGGTCACGCGGGCTCAGCGGGCCGACCGGAGCTTCGCGCTTGCGCAGATCTATCTCTGAGGCATCTCTCAAGACCTCCAACCGACCTTCCGAGATCAACTCCTCGTCTACCGCTCCCATCCTGCCGGCGAAGATCGTATAGACGGGGGTCCCGAGCGCCACCGCCTCGCGATTCATCGTGCCTCCGGCGCTGACCACCAGATCCGCGTAGGCGATCAGGCTCTGAGCGTCGATCGCCTGGTCGGGGACTATCAGCGAGGGCGCGGCGAGCGCGTTCAGCCGTTCCCGCTGCGCATCGGTCCGCGGTATCACCACCGAGACCGTCCCCGTCGCTCCGGCGAGACGCTGGATCACGGCTTCGTAGAGGGGGTTGTCAGCGTGGTACTCAGAGGTCTCGGGCGGCGGTCGAACGACGACTACGACGGGATCCCCTTCTATCCCGAGCGAAGGGATCAGTTCGGGATCGGGCTCGAAGTCGGCCAGGTAGTAGTCCTCCTTGAGGCCGGCATATCGGAAGAGCCGGTCCGGTCGGGCGCCGGCGGCTTCCATCGCAGGCACCGGGATCGCCTCGGGGGCGAGGACCAGAGCGGCTGCTCGGAAGGCGATCTTGCGTTGGCGGCCGGCGAACTCGTAGTCGTTCATCTGGGCGAGCGGGATGCCGAGCGCTCGAGATACGAGCGAGGCGTCCACCGAGCCGTGCGCGAGAGCCAGATCGAACTCCTGCTTGCGGGTCCAGCGATAGAGGGCGGCACTACGGCCGGCGAGGGCCGTGACCTTTCCGACCTTGCCGGCACCTCCGTGCTCACCGAAGGACTGATACGGGATTCCGAGCAGGTCGAGGATGCCCTCGGTCTGACCGTAGCTGCGAGCGGTCACCACGACCTCGTGGCCGTCGGCCGTGAAGCGCTCGATCAGCGGCCGCAGGACCAGCGGGTGAGCCGCGGCCGTGCAGTCGACCCAGATCCTCACCGGACCCAGGCCTTACGCCGCTGCTGGTGTGAGCTGCGGGTAGAGCGGGTACTTCTCGGCCAGTGCGCGGGTGCGCTCACGAAGCGCCTCGCGCTCTGCCTCGAAGTCATCGGCCATGAGCGCAGCGGCGATCACCTTGCCGACCTCTCTCATGTCGTCGGCATCGAAGCCGCGGGTGGTCAGGGCCGAGGTGCCGATCCTGAGCCCCGAAGGGTTCATAGGCGGCTTCTCGTCGAAGGGGATCGAGTTGCGGTTTACGGTGATCCCGACGGCCTCCAGCCGGTCCTCGCCTTCCTGACCTTCGAGACCGGTCGGGTTGAGATCGACCAACACCAGATGCACATCGGTGCCCCCGGTCAGGACCTCTGCCCCACCCGAGATCAACTCTTCGGCGAGAGCGCGGGCGTTCTCGATCGTCTGGCGCTGACGCTCGCGGAATGCTTCCGACTGGGCGATCCGGAACGCGACAGCCTTGGCCGCGATCACGTGCATCAGCGGGCCACCCTGCTGACCCGGGAATACAGCGCGGTTGAAGTCCTTCTCGTACTCCTCGCGGGCGAGGATGATCCCGCTGCGCGGGCCGCAGAGGGTCTTGTGGACGGTGGTGGTGACCACATCGGCGTGCTCGACCGGGTTCGGGTACTCGCCAGCGGCGACCAGCCCGGCGAAGTGAGCCATGTCGACCATCAGCTTCGCCCCTACGGAATCGGCGATCTCGCGGAAGGCGCCGAAGTCGAGTTGGCGCGGATAGGCCGACCAGCCGGCGATGATCAGCTTCGGCTTGTGCTCGTTTGCGAGGCGCTCGACCTCTTCCATGTCGACCAGATAGTCCTCGCGGCGCACGTGATAGGCGGCCGGGTCGTAGAGCGTGCCCGACACATTCAGCTTCATCCCGTGGGTCAGGTGTCCGCCATGGTCGAGAGCAAGGCCCAGGATGCGATCACCGGGATCGAGCAGCGCCATGAAGACCGCGTTGTTGGCCTGAGCACCGGAGTGCGGCTGGACGTTCGCGTACTCGGCTCCGAAGAGCTCCTTGGCGCGATCGATGGCCAGCTGTTCGGCGATATCTACCTGCTCACAGCCACCGTAGTAGCGCTTGCCCGGGTAGCCCTCCGCGTACTTGTTGGTCAGCACCGAGCCGACCGTTTCGAGGATTGCCTGGGGAGCGAAGTTCTCGGAGGCGATCATCTCGAGCGTCTGCTGCTGGCGCGAAATCTCGCCGTCTACCGCGGCGGCGATCTCGGGGTCTACCTCGGCGAGGGGTGCGGTCTGAAAGTCTTCGGGCAGTTCAGTCATCTGATTCTCCTTTACGCGTTCTCGATGGCGGAAATCTCTTCGACCCGGCGCTCGTGGCGGCCGCCCTCGAACTCGGTCTCGAGGAATCGCGACATGATCGCCTCGGCCTCGGACTCGGTCAGCCTGCGCCCGGCAAGCGCCAGCACGTTCGCATCATTATGGCGGCGGCTCATCTCGGCTTCCTCGGGGTCGTGGGCGTTCACCGCCCTGATCCCAGTCACCTTGTTGGCGACGATGCTCACTCCCACGCCTGATCCACAGACCACGATGCCGCGCTCGGCCTCGCCATCTGCCACCAGGTGGGCGGCCTTGGAGGCAAACACCGGGTAGTCCACCGAATCCTCGGAGTCGGTTCCCACATCCACCACCTCATGGCCCTCGGCCTCGAGGACTGGCTTGATCGCCTGCTTCATCTCGAAGCCGGCGTGGTCTGATCCGAGAGCGATCTTCACACGAGCGAATCTATCAGTGCCGGATTCGGACTAAGTGACGGCACCTACGAAAACGGGCGCCTCTTGCGAGGCGCCCGTTCGATCGAAACCTGCGTCTGAGATCGAGCTAGCTGCGCGGGACCTTGACCAGGAAGGTCTTCGTATAGCCCTGGCCGTCGCTGACCTTGATCACGACCTTGATCTGGTTCACTCCCTTGGTGAAGCCGCGGCCCTTGCCGAACATCGTTGCGGCAAGCTGGCTGGTGAAGTCCATGACGACGGACTTCGCGGTTTCCGCGGTGAGCGTCACCCCCTTGCGCCGGAAGATCGGATCCACGAATTTCTGAATTCGGGTAGATATAGCAGCCGCTATTCCCGTTCGGGGAGTATTCCCGCCAGCTGTGCGGAAACGGTCTCCGAGGCGACCGCGCCCACTCGCAGCACGACTAAGTGTCGTGAGGACCTTGGATACCCGCAAAGAGATCGGTCATCGTCTGCTCACTGTTACCAAGGTCGTGCAAAAGACTGCAGCGAGCGACCGTCTCGGCATCGGGGAAGAGGGTTACGTCGACTCGAATCTCCGGCGCCAAGAGCGATCTGGCCGCATCGTTGGGCGTTGCGTAGCCGCCATTGAGGGTGGCAAGTGATGAGAGCTCCGGCTCCATGAGACCGGCCAGAAAGGCGAGAGACGCCTCAGGCTCGGGCGCATTGGCAGGGATGGCCGCGCAGGTGATCCAGAGGGTCGCCCCTTCGCTCGGCACGACATAGGTGAGCCCGCCTCCGCTCTCACGGACCGCTTTAGATGCTGGCCCGCTCCAAGCCTGATGGGCAGAAACCTCGCCTCTCAACACCGGTCCGGTGAAGTCGTCGCTGTCGTAGCGGACGACGCTCGGGGCCTGACCTTGGAGTACGTCACGAGCGGCCTCGAGCGAGGCGTCATCGCAGCCATTGGGATCGAGACCCCGGGATATCAAGGCTGCACCCACCACCTCACGCACCTCGTCGAGCATCCCGACCTTCAGACCTTGTGGCGGAGCGAATAGATCATGCCAAGTCCCGGCATCCGGAAAGTCGCTTCGGCGCAGATAGCCGGTGGTGCCGTAGGCAAACGGCACCGAGAGACGATTACCGGGGTCGAACTCACACTCCCGAGCCCAGGGGGCGAGGCGATCTAGCGGAAGAGAATCTGGGTCGAACGGCAAGAGCGCATCGCGAACCGATAGGCGCTCAACCAGATAATCGGAGGGAAAGATCAGATCCCAGCTACCGGGCTCTTCATCGAGCAACTCCTCGAGGCGCTCGTTGGAGGCGATCTCGACCACCTCCACACCGCGACCGAGCCTCTCGGCTGCGCGTGAGAGCGCAAGCGGATCGGGCATCCCGAACCAGGCCAGCACCCGCAACGGGCGGGCCCGGGCAAACATCAGCGAGGAACGTCCCAGTGGGGCTTCTGAGCCTCGATCACCTCGGCCAGGCGCTCCGGCCATTCGGTCGGAGGCTGGTGTGGGTCGGGTACGTAGATGTCCTCGAGCGGCGCCTCGAAGTCGCCCAGCCCGGCCAGGATCGCGCGATCGATCCCGGGGAGGGTCGTGACGTTGTAGCCGCCCTCGTGTACCACCACCAGACCGATTCCCTTGCTGCGGGCATAGGCGGCAACTCTTGAAGCCATGGCGTTGAAGCCGCTCTTCGAGATCAGTTGGTTCGAAAGCGGATCGGCGGCATGGCCGTCTTGGCCTGCCGAGACCAGAAGCAACTGCGGATCAAAAGCCTCGATGACCGGCATCGCGACCTCGTCTATCGCCTGCAGATACTCCGGGTCGCCCGAGCCGGGAGGCATCGGGATGTTGACGGTGCTTCCCTCGCCGTCGCCTTCGCCGACCTCATCGACCCAGCCGATACCGGGATAGAGCGGCCACTGGTGCAGGGAGATGAACAGAACCGATGGATCCTCCCAATGGATCTCCTGCGTCCCGTTGCCGTGATGTACGTCCCAGTCGAGAATCGCCACCCGGTCGAAGCCGTAGATCTCCTTGGCGTATTCAGCCGCAATCGAGACGTGGTTGAAGAGACAGAAACCCATGGCCTTGTCTTTGCCGGTGTGATGTCCCGGGGGCCTCGAAATCGTGAAGAGGCTGTCGGGACGGTGATAGGCCTCCATCGCGACCGCGTCGACTGCCGAGAGGACGCCGCCGGTGGCCAAGAGGCAGTTACCGAGACTCCCCGCTGAGACGCAGGTGTCGGTGTCGAGCCAGGTAGGCGCCTCGGAGCAGGCATCGACGATGGACTCGTAAAAGCCTTCGGAGTGAGCGCGCAGGATGTCCTCTCTGCGGGCCTCGCGTGGGGCCAGCACGAAGAGGTCATCCCATTCAGGCATCGATCTGAGCTCATCGACAACACCCGGAAGCCGGCGCCTGTTCTCGGGATGTTCGCCTGTGTCGTGACGCTTCTGGCCGGGCAGCAATACGACACCGGTCTTCGGCTTCTCGCGCTCGTAGTAGCGGTGGGTGATGCTTCCAAGCCCTTGAATCCCATCGTCGGTGGGCTTCGGCTGTTGATCACTCACAAAGACCCACCTAGCTCCCCACCCCAACCTCGAAGAGTCCTTGACCGGTCTCGGCGATCTCTGAACCTGTGGAGTCACGAGCAATCACTCCTCCCGTCCAGTCAGGTGAGGCCTCCCGGGAGTCACGGTTCACCACCAACGTAGTCAATCCATGCGCGGTCGCCATGCCGACAACGGTGTGTTCGGTCTGCTGCCAAAGATCACTCGGCTCAGCTGCCGCTCCGATGACCGTGTCGACTCCGAGGCTCGCGGCCTCGGCCCAGATCTCGGGGCTTCGCAGATCCGCGCCGAGCATCAATATCGTGGCACCGAGGCCATCGACCTGCGCCACCCGCATCGGCTCGTGGCCAGGGGCGGCGAACATCGGCTCGTAGCGGCCGGGGAATGCGTCGAGTCGTCGCTGGCGCCAGAGGATCTCATCTCCGTTCTTTCGACCGAGGCGACCAGAGAAATAGAAGACCCCCTCGCCCTCGGACTCATAGAGCGAAGCAGAAAGCCAAGCGCCGCCTGCCATCTCGAGTGCTTCTCTCCAGGTGGGAGATGGAGGTCGCTCTGCCTGCTCGTAGCCCGCTCGATCGAGGCTGGCTGCGACGTAGGGTGTGAAACTCAGCAGCGGCAGACAGATCAATCCGGCGCCGGCCTTGCGAACCGACTCGATCCCGGAGCGCCAGTCAGGATCGGAGACCAGTGCAGCGATCACCGCGGGTCAGTCCCACCAAACGTTCTTCACGTGCCCGGTGAAGATCTC
>CAIUSP010000045.1 GCA_903901855.1 uncultured bacterium
CAGAGCTGGCGATGTGCGCGCGAAGGCACTCCCCGTCGGTGACGGTATTGCCCGTGAAGGTCGAGTTGGTTATCGAGATCTCGCCGCTGCCGACCTCGCCGCCGGCGCTGACATCGGCGACAGAACTGACGCACGGAGCACTAAGGCCGCTGAAGGTCGAAGAGTCGATGATGGTTTCCCCTTCTCCTCCTTCCTGCGCCCTAAACACACCGCCGACGAGCGGCGCCGCGTTGTCCCGGAGGGTGCTGTCCTCGATGGTGAGGGGTCCGGTTGCAAGGACCAACCCGGTGTTGGCTCCTCCTATCAGCGTGCTCCGGCGGATCACGAGCGAGCCGCCGCCAACTACTCCGACCGCCGCGATGCCAGATGCGCTGTTCTGGACTGTGACGTCTTCGACGAGCAGCGAGGCCAATCCGACGGAGATCGCGCTCGGGGCTTCAGCAAACCCATCTCGAATGGTCATCGAACGAACCGTGATGTTCCCCGGTGGTGACCCTCCAACATTGGCATCTATGACCGGCGAGGCCCTGCCCGAGCCGTCGAGAATCGTCTGTGTCTGGCCCTCTCCCTCGATCGTCAGTGCCTTGTCGACGTCGAATCCCCCGCCAGTCGTCGTGTCGGCGGTGTTCCAGGTTCCGGCGCATATGTGCACCGTGTCTCCGGAAGCGGCCGCGTCGATCGCGTCCTGCACGCCCGGAACCCCGATGAATCCCGGGCTCGCGCACGAGGTGTTTGCCCCAACCGAGCCGGTCAAGGCCACCCACTGCGTGGCGGCGAAGGCGGACGCGGAACCCGCGCCGAGGAAGACGCTGGAGCAGAGGGCGATGAGGAATGTGCGGCGGATCAGAGGGGGCATGGGCAAGACGGCAATCCTAGAGGTGTTCGCCGACGGGACTACTTGTCCTCCCCGGGCTCCTCACTCTCGGTGCCACTGCTCGGAACCGCGATCATCCGCACCGCCTCGACCCGGTTTTCGCGCACCTGTTCCACGCGTATCTCCCAGCCGTCGGTCTGGATCACGTCACCGCGCTTTGGCAGGCGGCCGAGCTCGTCGAACACGTAACCACCGATCGAGTTGAAGGCGTCGGTATCGACCGGCAGGTTGATCTCGGCTTCTTCCAGGTCGCCGAGTGACACGTGCCCGCGCACGTACCAGTCGCCGTTGGCCAGGCGCCGCAGCGAGCCTGCAAGCGGATCGGTCTCGTCCTCGATCTCGCCAACCACTTCTTCGAGGATGTCCTCGACCGTGGTGATGCCGATGGTGCGCCCGTACTCGTCGGCCACCACACCGATCGAGGAGCGCTGGTGCTGCAGCTCCGTGAGCAGATCGTCGAGTGGCTTGGTCTCGGGCACGATCAGGGCCGGGCGTATCGCCTGGTCGATCGAGACATCCGGCCCCTGCTCCATGTAGAGACGAGCGAGCTTGAGCGCGTGGGCGATCCCCTTGACCTTGTCGGGGTTTCCGTCTTCGATCACCAGCAGCCGGTTGTGGCCGGAGTCGGTGCACTTCTCGAGAGCCTCGCGCACCGTCGCCGAGTCGTCGATCGAGACCACCGCGGGGATAGGGGTCATCACCTCGCGCGCCTCCTGCTCGTGCAGGTGGAAGACGCCGCGGAGCATCACCGCCTCACCGGGGTCGAGGTCGCCGCCCACCACGCTGCGGGCGATCAGCACCTGCAGCTCTTTGGAGCTCGCCGCCTCGTTGTCGGAGACGATCGGCTGGCGGAAGATCTTCTCGACGATGAAGTTGGCTGGCCGGTTGGTGATCACGATCAGAGGGTGGAACGCCAGCCGGAAGAACTCGAGCGGGCGCGAGACCCGGCGCATGGTCGGCTCGGCTGCGGAGATCGCGTACATCTTCGGCGCCTGCTCGCCCACGATCACGTGAGCGAGGGTGATCAGCAGATAGGCGATGCCGATCGAGAGCGCGATCGAGAGTCCGTGTCCCATGAAGTCACCGAAGAGCGGCTCCAGCCACCCCG
>CAIUSP010000046.1 GCA_903901855.1 uncultured bacterium
CTGATCCTGATCCAGAGGAGCCTGCACCCGAGCTGCCGGAAGGCCTGCTCACTCCGACCGGTGACGGCTTCGTGCTCGGGTTCAGGGGCGTGGCTGGCGAGATGTCTTGCTCGCTGCCCGAGGGTGCCACCGAGTCGAACGACTGCGACGCGCTGGTCAGACTGCGCACCTCCGCAGGCTCCTCGCGCCGCAGCGTGACCATGGATGTCGGAACTACGAGAGTGGTGTCGCTACCGCTGACGCCGCGGATGCGCAGGCAGTTGGCGAGGTTGGGCAGGGTGACCGCGGAGATGACCGTGATCACGGTCGAGGGTCGCGAGAGCTATCAGGTGACCTTGCGCACTTCGCGGGCCGCCGCACAGCGCAAACGCGCGCTCGCATCTGCAGCCCGGTAGACGAAACGCTCAGGCGCTGGCTGCTTCGACCACCCGGCGGGCGGCTTGGGTATCGATGTCGCGGACTATCCCCAGTCCGAAGAGTTCGAGGGTCTCGCGGGTGAGGATTCCCTCCCGGGCGCGCAGGACCACCGGCAGATCGGGCTGGAGAGCACCGACGGTGATCGCGATCTCGATGTTGACCAGATCGTTCGCGGTAGCCGCCACCAGCGCCCGGGCGCGATGCACGAAGACGCGCTCCAGCAGACTGCGATCCTCTCCGTGTCCGATCACCACCGGGATCTGTTTGGCCCGGGCAAAGCGCACAGCCGACGCCTCGGGCTCGAGTTCGAGCGCGACCACACCCACGCCCTGCTCGCGCAGATAGGTGCAGAGCCGCAGACCGACCTGGCCCATCCCGACCACGATCACGTGATCGCGCCGCGGTACCACCCGCCGCCCGATGATGCCGGTGAGGCGTGAGTCGAGCAGCCAGCGGATCAAGCCTGCCGTGAAGAGCGCCGCGAAGCCGAGCGTGATCATCATCCCGGCGGCTGATGCGAGCTTGAGCCAGCCCGGCCCTTCGCTCACCGCGGGCTCGGCCTGAACGGTGGTGAGGGTGCGGATCGAGCCGTAGATCGAGTCGACCAGACCGAGGTCGGTGGCGAAGAGCAGGAGCAGGATGTCGGCGAGGATGATCGCTCCCAGCCCGATCACGCCCGCCACGAGAATCCGCGCCTCTGCCTGGACCGGCCGGAAGATCGAGACGATGCGGTCCCAGATCTCGAGCAGAGGCGACGCGTTGCCCCGGGCCTTGGCACTGAGGCACGGCTCTGCCAGCAGTTGCGCCGAGCCCTCGGCGAAGGAGAGGACCTCACAGCCTGGAACCGCCGCACGCAAGCGCTCGGCGACGGTGCGGTCGAAGATCGTGACCACCAAACGGATTCCCGGCGCCACGGCCTCGACCAGCAGAGCGAGGCGCAGCGCCAGCACGTCGTCGCGGGTGACGATGGCCACGGCGTCAGGCCGGGTGGTGAGCGCTTCGCCGACGTCGTCGTCGGTCGGGTCTTTCAGGAAACGCGAACCCTCCGGAAGGGCCTCCGAGGTGAGAGTGGCGAGCGAGCCGTCATCGCCCAGAAGGAGGATTCCCATAGGTGGAAGTTAGGGGCAATCGCGGTCGTGGTGGCCGGGAGCGGTGATACATTACGTTTCGTGAAGCAGCCGCAGATATACGCATCAGTCGCAGCTCTCGCAGTTGCAGGCGTGTTCGTCCTTTCCGCCTGCGGCGAGAAGAACGAGCAGGTCAACTCCGTGGTGGATCAGGTGAAGAGCACCGCCACCGAAGCGATAGGCGGGGGCACCGCTAGTTGTTCGGAGGGCTTGATGACCACCGCTGTTAAGGCCTGGGCAAAGGCTCAGGGCGATGGGCAGCAGGCGAGCCTTCCGGGCGGTTCTGATTCCTTCAAGTGCGCAGATGGCTGGGCGGTCGCCTTCCCCAACGTGGGCTCGGGCCAGAACGAGGTAACCGTTACCGCTGTGTTCGAGGCAGAGGGACCGATTTGGGTTCCGCAGGACCGCAGCAAGGTCTGCGGCAAGAACTCGCCGGTACCCAAGTCTCTCTATCAGGACGCCTGCCAGACCAACTAAGGGCAGCCTGAGTCCGCCTGCTGCAGCGCAGTGGAGCGGATCAGGCCAACTGCCAGGTCACCAGGGTGACGAGGATCAGCAGCGTGATGCTCAGCGGCAAGCCCGCCTTGATCAGGTCACCGAACCGGTAGCCGCCTGGCCCGTAGACCATCAAGTTGGTCTGGTATCCGACGGCGGTGAGGAAAGAAGACGACGCCATCACTGCGATCATCAGGATCATCACCCGTGGGTCCAGTCCCGTATCGGCAGCGATCGAGAGCGTGATGGGGAATAGCACCACCACAGCCGCGTTGTTGGAGATCAACTCGGTGAGGATGGTCATCGACAGCGCGATCCCGAAGATGATCCCGAGGTCGCCCCAGCCGCCGAACACGTCGAGCATCCCGTTGGCGATCGTCTCGGCGAGACCCGTTTCCTGCATCGCTTCGCCGATCCCGAACGACGCTGCGATCAGCAGCACGACGCTGAAGTCGATCGCCTCGCCAGCCTCGGAGAGGCTGATGGTGCGGGTCGCCAGCAGGATCCCGCTTGCGATCAGCGCCAGCTCGAGGATGTCGAGCACCTCGAAGGCGGCGAGAACGATCACCCCGAGAGCCAGCAAACCCACGAACGGTGCGCGTTTAGTGGCCGA
>CAIUSP010000047.1 GCA_903901855.1 uncultured bacterium
AACAGGCTGCTGCCGAGTTCGAAGTCGTCGCTTCGCGCTCTGGGCAAGAGGATCCGCGTGTGCTTGAGCAGGCCTGGCTTGCGCTCGGTCGTGTTTACTACGAGCTCGGTCAGTATGGAAAGGCCACCGAGTATTATCAACGGATTCAGACAGACTCTCCGTACTATGCGGATGAGCTGTACGAAATAGTGTGGACCTACATCAAGCAGGGTCAGTGGAACGACGCGTTGCGTCAGATCGAAGTCTTCCTTATCGTCTACCCGCAGCACGCGTACACGATGCAGCTCCGACTCATCCGGGGTCACTTGTACGTTAAGTCCCGCTCCTTTGATCGTGCGTTGTTTACCTACCAGACTGTGGTCGAGACCTACACCCCGCTGAAGGACCAGCTGGCCAAGCTGGAAGCGGGTCGCACCGACTCCGCCGCCTTCTTTCAGCGCTTCGTCGACGAAAAGGTAGCCCAGGACACGGGAGCAGCGGCTCTTCCTCCCTTCGCCGTCCAGATGTTGGTGAGTCAGCCGGAGATGGGTCGGATGGTTGTGACCACTCGCGACCTGGCCCAGCAGAAGTCCGACTTGGATGAGTCCCGGGCGCTGATCCGAGAGATCGAGATCGTCCTCGGTAATTCAGGTTCGTCCTTTGGTTCCTTCGCGTCTGGACGAGGGCGCTTGGCTCGGGTGCAGGATGATGTGCTGGCTCAGCGTGCCACGCTCCTGACGCTCGAGCTCGACGTCCTCAGCTCGGCGGGTAGCGAGTCCGTTCGCGGAGAAGTTAAGGTACTTCGCCGTAAGCTGGCTGAGCTGAACAATACAAAGGAGGCAATGCAGGGTGTCGAGAGCGCTCGCTCGGACAGTTATCAGACACAAGATGATCAAGTTCGCGCGGTGCAAGAGGTCGCGGCTCGGGCGCATCGAGAGTCGTCGATGGTTCGGACCGACATCGACCAGCTCCGGGGGCTGTTGGTCGAGAAGAAGAGCACGTTCAGCACGTCTCAGCTCGCTGACATCGAACGGCAGATCAACGAGCTGCAGACCCGGGTTGAGGGGAACAGCAACGCGCTGGACAAGCTGCACGGCGATGGCGTGAGGCGGCGGGTGATGAGCACGGTGACGAAGGAGGCCAGCGGAGCCTCCAGCGATCGGTCTCGCTTGGTCGATGGGTATGAGCAGCTCCACCAGCGCCTCCGATCTTTGGCTTCGAGCGTCACGGACACCACCGCGAGCTCATCTCTGAGCGGAGCCGACGAGCTCTGGCGCCGGGTCGCCGATGTGGAAGGACGGGCGATTGACGCCCGCAGGTCGCTTGACTCTGCCGAGAGGGAAGAGATCGGACTCCTTCGTCGGCAGCTGGCCGAACAGACTGCCATTGTTGATACCCTTGAGAGGCGGCAGGCGAACTCCAGTCGTGGGAACGACGACCTCGCCAGTCGAGTCACGAGAACCAGCTTTGGACGACTTGAAGCCCAGCTGTTCGAGAGCATTCAGGACGCTGATGTCGGCGTGGTGGATGTGTTCTGGCTCCGAAAGACGACGGTGACCGATCAGAGCACCATCCTCACCAAGCAGCGGAGCGCGGAGATGGCCGAGCTGGATGCCGAATTCAATATCATCCGTCAGAAGTTGGAGAACTAGCGTGCGCTGGCTGGTCAATCTTGGACTTTTGGCCCTGCTGGTGCCCCCTGCTGTCGCGGCTGAGCCTACGGCCGCGGAGTCTGGGGCGCCTGCGGAGGATTCTCCTGACCTGAAGGCTTTTAAGGAGACGGAGCAACGTTACGTTGAGAGGATGCGCGAGTACAAGGCGGAGGTTCGGTCCTACGTCGCCATTCGCGAGGCCGACGAGCGAGCGCGAGTTGAGGGGGTATTCAAAGAGCAGGTCACGGCCCTGAAGCTCGACGACCGCTACCTTCGAATCTCGGCGGGCAAGCAGTTCGAAGAGTTCCTCGACAAGTACCCAAACGCCTCGCACTCGCCCCACGTAATGTTCCGCCTTGCGGAGCTGTATTTTGAGGATGCAGAGGAGAATTGGACCAACAGCTACGGGGAGTATCAGAAGGCGTTGGACAGCGCCGACGAGGCGGCGCTGGAGCAGCTTCCGGAGGAACCGAAGAAGGACTATCGTCGGTCGATGGCGATGTACGAGCGCATCTTGAAGGGGTCTCAAAGTTACGAGTATGTAGACGGTTGTTACTACATGCTTGGGTACTGTCAGTCGGAGCCCAACTCTGAGCAGTACAGTGAGGAGGCAGGTCTCCAGGCGTTCCAGACCTTGATCGAAAAGTATCCGAAGTCGCGCTTTGCTTCTGCTGCACATCTGAGAGTCGGAGAATACTACTTCGACACCAACCGTTACCCCGAGGCCATCCCACACTACAAGGCCGTGGTCGACGCAGAGGGTAGGGACGGCAAGCTGTTTGATCAGGGCCTCTACAAGCTCGGCTGGTCCTACTACAAGATGAACGAATATGATCAGGCGCTCGTGTTGCTTGATCAGCTCCTTGTGTGGTCTAGTACTGTCTACATGGACCGCCGAGGCCGAGAGTCGGACATGGCCCCGGAGGCCATCGAGTACACTGCAATCTCGTTGTCCGATCTCGCGGATCGACGAGACCGGTCTCCGGTAGACGTGGCGAGGGAGTTTTACAAGAAGGCGGGCGACCGGACTTTTGAGCCAAAGGTATACAAAAGGCTCGCAGACGTGCTCACGCAGCAGGCGCGCTACGATGACGCCATCGCCGCGTACCGGGAGATTCAAGTCCGGTGGCCGAGTGATCCGGAGAATCCTACCTTCCAGTATCGTATCGCCAGCCTGTACATGTCCAAGCCCGCGCCTGAGGTTGACAACGCCAACCAGGCGATCTCGCAGCTCACCGAACTGTACAACGATGATGGTCCTTGGTGGCGCGCCAACCGGAACAACCCGGACGCGCTCGCCGTGGCGCGGTCCTACATCGAACAGTCCCTGCTCGCGGTCGCTGCGCAGCAGCACTCCAAGGCGATCGACACCGGCGATCGGACCGTCTATGCGAAGGCCGCCGACCTTTACGGCCAGTACCTTCAAAAGTTTCCATTTGCGAAGGACTACTACGAAATCGAGTCCTACCGTGGTGACACGCTCCTTCGGGCTGGACGGTCGGAAGAAGCGGAGAAGGTCTTCGATCACCTCGCTCGTTCAAGTGGTCACAACTACCAGGAGGCTGCCCTCTGGAACCTGCTGAGCATTCGCCGGGAGCGGATCACCGCGAAGTACGGAGACGACAAGGTTGTCCCGTCCGACGCGGTCGTGGCCTCGAAGGAGGTGCTCCCGAGCGGGGCCGAGCGGCCGATCTACGAGCTGGGCCCCCTCCACAAGGCGTTCGTGGAGACGGCCGACCAGGTCATGGCGATCGACTATAGCCTGGTCGCGAAGCGGATTAAGCAGCAGATTGAGGACTCCAGCTCTCCCCAAGAGAAGGAGATCCTGGAGCGGCAACTAGAGGTGGTCAACACCTACGACGAAGGCTTGAAGCAGAATGCTCCGGCTTTCGCCTACATCGTCGCGCAGGTGGACTTCGCTCACGGGCGCTTTGATGAGGCTCGGCCGCGGCTTCAGAAGGTGATCGACCTCTACCCTGAGCGCCAAGAGGCTGAGTTCTCGGCCTACTTGCTGGTGGATACCTACACCCGGCAAGAGGATATGGCCAACGTCAGAAAGTACGCGGAGAGATTCGCGAAGCTGAGGCTCGGCCCCCGCACCACCCCCGCACCCGAGGGCTTCAGCGACCTCGCCGAACGTGCGTCCTTCATCTTGGCTCAGGACCTGATGGACAAGCAGAAGAAGTACGCCGAGGCCGCAACGGCCTTTCAAGACTTCCTCCGCGACTATCCAAAGTCGAAGTACTACAAGGACGCGCTGTACGATGTTGCGTACAACCTTGAGCGTGCTGGAAAGATTGATGAGGCGAATCGCTGGTACGAACGGTATGTCCAAGAGAACCCGGTAGATGAGCGGAGCCGGCCTCTTCTGTTCATCCTCGCCGGAAACTACGCACAGAGCCTCGACCTCGACAAGGCCATCCGCTACTACGAGGATCTCTACAAGGTGACCCGAGGCAAGGGGATCGCATACTCGGATGCACCTGCTGCGCTGTTCAACGCAGGTTTCCTCCGGGTGGGCATCGGAGACCATGCCGGCGCTGCGAAGAACTTCGAGAAGTACGCTCGTGAGAATCCGATGATGGCCGACGCCGAGTCCGTGATGTACTCCGCTGGTGAGCAGTGGGAGCGGGTGGGCGACGCCGAGGCGGTTCGGTTCTACCGAGAGTACGTGCGTGATTACCCGGAGACCAACCCG
>CAIUSP010000048.1 GCA_903901855.1 uncultured bacterium
CTGCCGGCGAGATCACCGAGACGACCGTCGAGTCGGTTGCCGGAGTCCTCGATCAGGGGGACGCGATAATCGATGGCGGAAATTCCTATTACCGCGATGACATCAGGCGCGCCAAGGAGGTCGCAGAGTCGGGCATCGATTACCTCGACTGCGGGACGAGCGGAGGCGTATTCGGCCTCGAGCGCGGCTACTGCTTGATGATCGGCGGGCCGGACTCTGCCTACGAGCGATTGGTCCCGATCTTCGCGACGCTCGCACCCGGGGTCGAATCGGCGGAACGGACCCCCGGAAGGACCGGCAGTCCGTCGCCTTCGGAGCAGGGCTACCTGCACTGTGGGCCGAGTGGAGCCGGTCATTTCGTGAAGATGGTCCACAACGGGATCGAGTACGGGATCATGGCTGCGTATGCCGAGGGCCTGAACATCCTCAAGGGCGCAAACGCAGGCCTCAAGGAGCGCGCTTCCGACGCAGAGACCGCGCCGCTCGACAACCCCGAGTACTACCAGTACGAACTGGATATCCCGGAGGTGACCGAACTCTGGCGGAGAGGAAGCGTGGTCGGCTCATGGTTGCTCGACCTGACGGCAGCGGCATTCCAGCAGTCCCCGGAACTCAGCGAGTTCACCGGGCGAGTCTCCGATTCGGGTGAGGGACGCTGGACCTCGATCGCCGCGATCGACGAAGGCGTCCCGGCTCCCGTGCTGACAGCCGCTCTGTACGAACGCTTCTACTCGAGAGGCCTCGGCGATTTCGCCGACCAGATCCTCTCCGCGATGCGCAATCAGTTCGGAGGGCACGATGAGAAACCCGCGGAGTCGGAAGGTTGAGCGGAACCCATCAGCTAGAGGTCCTGCCCGACGCGGACGCCGTAGCTGCCCGTGGGGCAGAAGTGATCGCCGAGAGAGCAGGAGAGTCGATCTCGGACGGTGCTCACTTCAATCTCGCTGCCAGCGGCGGGAGGACTCCGTGGGGCATGTACGGTCGACTCGAGGAGAGGGATCTCGATTGGTCCAAGATCTCGATCTTCCAGACCGACGAGCGCATCGCGCCCGCTGGGTCACCGGAGAGGAACCTCACGCATTTGATCGCGGCGCTGTCTCCGCTCGCGCAAGCCTCACTGAAACCGATGCCGGTGGAGGGCGGGGGAGGGTCCGAGCCGGATCTCGAGGCAGCCGCGGAGCGCTACGCGGCAGCAATCCCGGAGCGGTTCGACCTGATCCACCTGGGTCTCGGAGACGATGGACACACGGCTTCGTTGGTGCCAGGCGATACGGTGCTCGAGGTGACGGATCGAAACGTGGCACTCACGGGCGCGCCTTATCGAGGCGCACAGCGAATGACCCTCACCTACCCGACCCTCGATAAGGCGAGGGCACTCCTCTGGATCGTTACTGGCGAGGAGAAGAGGGATGCCCTCGCAGGCCTCTTGGAGGGAGACCGCGAGATTCCGGCGGGACGGGTTTCATATGGGGAGTCGCTGGTGATCGCCGATCAGGCTGCGGTCGGCTGAGCAAGTTCGAGGAAACCGGAAAGGACCGATGAGCAAACAGGACATCCAGGAAATCGATCAGTTGGCGATCGACACGATCCGCACCCTCTCCATCGATGCGATCCAGAAGGCGAACTCCGGTCACCCCGGCGCTCCGATGGGTCTCGCACCGACCGCGTACACGCTCTGGCAGCGGTTCCTCCGCTACGACCCGGAGGACCCGACCTGGCCCAATCGTGATCGGTTCGTGCTCTCCGCTGGACACGCTTCGATGCTCCTCTACTCGGTCTTGCATCTGGCTGGCGTTCGGACGGTGGGAGGGGACGGCAAACCCGGCAAGGATCTGGCTGTGCCGATCGAGGACATCGAGGCCTTCCGTCAGCTCGATTCACGCACCCCCGGCCACCCCGAATATCACTGGACGGCCGGAGTCGAGACGACGACAGGACCACTCGGCCAAGGGGTCGCTACCTCGGTCGGTATGGCGATGGCTTCGAAGTGGCTCGGCGCGCATTTCAACGACGGTGAGACGAGACTCTTCGATTACGACGTCTATGCGATCTGCGGCGACGGAGACCTGATGGAAGGCGTGGCCGGCGAGGCCGCATCGCTTGCAGGCCATCAGCGGCTCGACAACCTCTGCTGGATCTACGACAACAACCACATCACGATCGACGGCTCGACCTCGCTCACCTACGAAGACGACGTGGTGGGACGGTTCACCTCGTACGGCTGGCAGGTTGCACGGGTTCACGATGCCAACGACACGGAGGAGATCGCCAAGGCGCTCGACCAGTTCAAGTCCGAAGAGAAGTTGCCGACCATGATCGTGGTGGACAGCCACATCGGTTTCGGGTCACCTAACAAGGTCGACACGGCCTCTGTGCATGGAGAGCCACTCGGTGAGGACGAGGTCAAGTTGACCAAGGAGGCATACGGATGGAACGCGGAGGCCCAGTTCCTGGTGCCCGACGGTGTTCGTGAACGGTTCGCAGAGGTATCCGGAACACGGGGGGCTGAGTTGCGCTCCGAGTGGGAGCAGGCTTTCGAGGCGCTCGATCCAGATCGGCGCGCCGAGCTCGATCAGATGCGCTCCCGGACCTTGCCCGAAGGCTGGGAGTCCGCGATTCCGAGCTTCGAGCCAGCCGACGGGTTGGCCACCAGGAAGGCTTCCAACAAGGTCGAAAACGCCGTCGCTGGCGTAATCCCGTGGTTCCTCGCTGGTTCCGCCGACCTCACCGGCTCCACCGCGGTAGGGATCGAAGGCGCGGAGGCGTTCGAGCCGGGGCAGCGCTCCGGCCGTCAACTGCACCTCGGTGTCAGGGAGCACGGAGCGGCTGCAGTCGCCAGCGGCATGGCCCTGTCTGATCTGCGAGTCCTCTGGTCGACCTATCTGACCTTCTCCGATTACGCCCGACCCGCGATCCGCCTGTCGGCGCTGATGCGACTTCCCGTGATCCATCTCTTCACCCACGACTCGATCGGTCTCGGGGAGGACGGTCCAACCCATCAGCCGATCGAGCAGCTTGCAGCCCTTCGGGCGATGCCGGGCCTCGATGTGATCCGCCCCTGTGACGCCAACGAGGTCGCATATGCCTGGCGCTCTGCGCTGGACAGGACCCATGATCCGGTGGCCCTCGTGATGACCAGACAGGATGTACCGGTCCTCGACCGCGGCGATCTCGGTTCAGCCGAGGGAGTCTTGAAGGGCGGTTACGTGCTCGCTGCCGAGGAAGGTGATCTCGAGGCGATCATGATCGCAACCGGCAGCGAGGTGGCTCCGACGCTCGAGGCGCAGCGTCTGTTGGCCTCAGAGGGTCAGAAGGGGGTCCGAGTGGTCAGCCTCCCGTGTTGGGAGATCTTCGATCGCCAGGATGCGGCGTATCAAGAGGAGGTACTTCCCTCCTCCGTTTCCATGAGGTTGGCGGTCGAGGCAGGTTCGAGTTTCGGATGGGAGCGTTACGTTGGCGACGAAGGCAGGGTCGTCGCGATGGACAGATTCGGTGAGTCGGCCCCCGCCGCGGCACTACAGGAGCGGTTCGGCTACTCGCCTGAGTCGATCGCCCAGTCGTTGCGCGACATGCTGCCATGAGCGATCCCGGGCCTCCTCCGCTCGAGCAGAGGGTCGCCTGGAAGACCGTTCGAGATGAGGCCGAGAGGCTGAGGGAAGTCCACCTGCGGGATCTCTTCGTCTCCGATCCCTTGCGAGCCGAGGAGATGACTGCCGAGGGCGGGGGCCTGCTGCTGGATTACTCCAAGGCGAGGGTCGATGGGCCCACGCTAGATGCGCTCTTCGAACTCGCTGACGAGTCGGAGATCTGGGGCCGTAGGGATCAGATGTTCGCGGGCGACAGGATCAACGTCTCTGAGGACAGGTCGGTTCTCCACGTCGCCCTTCGTATGCCGAAGGAGCGGTCATTGATCGTCGATGGTCAGGACGTGGTGGCAGAGGTCCATCGGGTTCTCGACCGGATGTCGGCCTTCTCGGATCGGATCAGATCAGGCGACTGGACCGGCCACACAGGCAAGCGGATCCGAAATGTGGTCAACATCGGCATCGGCGGTTCTGACCTCGGTCCCGTGATGGCATACGAGGCATTGCGCCACTACGCCGACCCCAATCTCCGCTTCGGATTCGTCTCGAACATCGACGGCACGGACTTCGCGGAGACGACCAAGGGGATGGATCCCGAAGAAACCCTATTCATCATTTCCTCGAAGACCTTCACCACGCTCGAGACGATGACCAACGCCCGCACTGCCAGGGAATGGTCTCTGCGAGGGCTCGGGGGGGATGAGGCTGCTGTGGCCAAGCACTTCGTGGCGGTATCGACCAACGCCGAAGGAGTAGCCGAGTTCGGCATCGATACCGAGAACATGTTCGGGTTCTGGGATTGGGTCGGTGGCAGGTATTCGATGGACTCGGCAATCGGGCTCTCCACCATGATCGCGATAGGACCCCGGGCATTCGCCGAGATGCTCGGTGGTTTCCATCAGATGGATGAGCATTTCCTCTCCGCGCCCGCACTTGAGAACCTTCCGGCACTGCACGGCCTGCTTGCGATCTGGCATTCGCTGCTCTGCCGATCACAGACGGTCGCAGTCCTGCCGTACGACCAGTACCTGCATCGTTTTCCCGCCTACCTGCAGCAGCTGACCATGGAGTCGAACGGCAAACACGTCCGCCTCGATGGCAGTCCCGTAGGGGTCGAGACGGGGATGATCTTCTGGGGAGAGCCGGGTACCAACGGCCAACACTCCTTCTATCAACTGCTGCATCAGGGCACCCAAATCGTGCCGTGCGACTTCATCGGGTTCACCAATTCGCTGAATCCCCTCGGGGAGCACCACCAGATCCTTTTCGCGAACCTGCTGGCGCAGTCGGCGGCGATGGCATTCGGCCGCACCACTGAAGAGGTTCGTCAAGCCGGTTCTCCCGAGGAGCAGGTCCCGCACCGTGTGATGGAGGGAAATCGTCCATCACTTACGATCCTCGCCGATCGACTCACGCCCGAGAGCCTGGGTTCGCTGATCGCTCTGTACGAGCACAGCGTCTTCTGCCAAGGCACCGTCTGGGGAATCGACTCATTCGATCAGTGGGGTGTGGAGTTGGGAAAGGTCATGGCGGTCGAGATCTCACCGCTCCTCGCAGCCGAGGGGGATCCTGGCAGGGACTCCTCCACCAACTCCCTCATCGCCCGCTACCGCGAGCGAAACGACGCTTAGCCCGAAATTCCGCGTGCGCCCAGCTGGGCAGCGCCGATCGCACCACCGAGATCGCCCAGCGCTGCCACGTGCATGCTTGGAGGGTCGTCGTCTTTGAAGAGGTGTCGGTGCATGCGTGACTGGATTCTCTGCAGATAGCGATCCCCGAACCTGACCCCGAGGCCGCCCCCGAGAATTACCGCTTCGATATCCAGCAGATTGACTGCAGAGGCGATTCCCGCCGCAAGTGCCTTGACTGCACGCTCCATCAGGGCGATCGCCATATCGTCTCCGTGCTCGACCGCTCGGTCCCAGATCCCGCTGGTCAGTCGATCCTTGTGGTGCTCTTCCATGATGTTGAACAGGTCAGTCTTCTTTCCGGCGGCTACATCTTCACGAGCC
>CAIUSP010000049.1 GCA_903901855.1 uncultured bacterium
GAGCTTGTCAGGCGGGGCGACGACGTCGTTCTTCGAGATGGTCACACCAGCCGTGGTGGCGAAGTGGAAGCCGAGCTCCTTGAACGAATCCAGAGCGAGCGAAATCGCGGCGGCCCCATAGCGGGCGATCAGGCCGGAGATGATGTCGTTGACATCGCGCTTCTTCAGGGACTGGTTGACGAACTCGTACTGCTCCGGGTCGTACTCGTCCCCGAGAGCGTCGGCGATCGAGCGCTCGACTCGATCGTTGAAGATGATCCTGCCGACCGTGGTCAGGAAGTGCTCATGGCCGGGGCGCCGGTACTCGGCGTAGTCGTGGAGTCTGACCAGACCGTTCTCGTAGGCCAGCTCGGCCTCCTGAGCGGTCCTGAAGGGGTGAGGCTTGCGCTCGAGCGTGGACGGGTCGAGCTTGGTCACATCGTCGTGGGAGTAGGTCAGGTAGTAGAGACCGAGGACCATGTCCTGGCTGGGCGTGGCGAGCGGAGCGCCGTGAGCGGGGCTGAGGATGTTGTTGGCAGAGAGCATCAGGACCCGCGCCTCGGCCTGCGCCTCCGCCGAAAGCGGGAGATGGACCGCCATCTGGTCACCGTCGAAGTCGGCGTTGAAGGCCGAGCAGACCATCGGATGGATCTGGATCGCCTTGCCCTCGACCAGGATCGGCTCGAACGCCTGGATACCGAGTCGATGCAGGGTCGGCGCCCGGTTCAGCAACACCGGATGCTCGGAGATGACCTCCTCGAGCACGTCCCAGACCTCCGGGATCATCGAGTCGACCATCTTCTTGGCAGCCTTGATGTTCTGGACCTGCTTACGCTCGACCAGCCGGGCCATGATGAAGGGCTTGAACAGTTCGAGAGCCATCAACTTCGGCAGACCGCACTGATTGAGGCGGAGATTCGGGCCGGAGACGATGACCGAGCGGCCTGAGTAGTCGACGCGCTTCCCGAGCAGGTTCTGGCGGAATCGTCCCTGCTTGCCCTTGAGCATGTCCGAAAGGGACTTGAGGGCACGGTTTCCCGGACCGGTGACGGCACGTCCGCGACGACCGTTGTCGAACAGGGCATCGACCGACTCCTGGAGCATGCGCTTCTCGTTGTTGACGATGATCTCGGGTGCGCCGAGGTCGAGCAGTCGCTTGAGGCGGTTGTTCCGGTTGATCACGCGTCGGTAGAGGTCGTTCAGATCGGAGGTGGCAAAGCGGCCACCGTCGAGCTGGACCATCGGGCGCAGCTCCGGCGGGATCACTGGCACCACGTCGAGGATCATCCATTCAGGCCTGTTCTCCGACTTGAGGAAGGAGTCGACGACCTTGAGTCGCTTGACCGCGCGGGCCTCCTTCTGCCCCTTGGAGGTGGCGATCTCCTCCTCGATCTTCTCGGCCTCGGCCTCGAGATCGATCGAACCGAGCAGGTCGCGCACAGCTTCGGCACCCATGCCTCCGGTGAAGTACTCACCGAAGCCGAACGGTGAACCGAACCGGTCCTTCAGTTCGCGGAAGAGCGTCTCGTCGGGAATGACGTCCTTCGGTTTCATGTCGCAGAAGGTCTTCCAGACGTCGCGCAGGCGGTCTGCAGCCTCCTCGATGTAGGCCTCGTTGTCCTCGATTTCGGCCTCGAAGGTCTTGCGGAGCTCCTTGACCATCTTCTCGCGGTCGGCATCCTTGATCCGCTTGGGGCTCGGAACGGTGTCCTGCCAGAGGTGGTCCTCGGGGTCGAATCCGTCGGTGCTGCCCTCCTCCAGGTACTTGATCCGGCGCTCGAGAGACTCGTTGAGAGCCTGTCCCCGCTGCTGACGCTCAGCCTCGTACTCGGCCAGAGACTTGTCGATCTCCTTCTCGAGCTTGGACACGTCCTTGCTGCGGGCTTCCTCGTCGACCGAAGTGATGACCGAAGCGGCGAAGTAGAGGATCTTCTCGAGATCCTTCGGCGCCATGTCGATCAAGTAGCCGATTCGAGAGGGCACTCCCTTGAAGAACCAGATGTGGGAGACCGGCGCAGCCAGGTCGATGTGAGCCATCCGCTCACGACGCACCTTGGAGCGGGTCACCTCGACGCCGCAGCGCTCGCAGACGATGCCCTTGTAACGAACCCGCTTGTACTTGCCGCAGTAGCACTCCCAGTCCTTGGTGGGACCGAAGATGCGCTCGCAGAAGAGTCCGTCCTTCTCGGGCTTGAGCGTGCGGTAGTTGATCGTTTCCGGCTTGATTACCTCGCCTGAGGACCAGGCACGGATCTGCTTCGAGGAAGCGAGGCCGATTTCGATTGCGTCGAAGCTATTGATGTCGATCATGTGTGGGTTCTCCCGCCCGCCGGATCAGTCCTCGGCCTTTGCGGCCTTGGTCTCTTCTTTGGATTCCTTGTCGTCGCTGCCTTCGCCCTCTTCCGGCTTGGCCTGGATGCCAGAGAGCTCGATCCCGAGCTCCTCGGCCGCCTTCAGCAGTTCGTCTTCCGAGTCCTCCACCTCGACCTCGTCACCTGAATCGGAGACGACGTTTGCGTCGAGCGCGAGCGCCTGCATCTCCTTCAGCAGGACCTTGAAGGACTCAGGAATCGACGGCTCGGGGATGTTCTCGCCCTTGACGATGGCCTCGTAGGCCTTGACGCGGCCGACGGTGTCGTCGGACTTGACCGTGAGCATCTCCTGGAGCGTGTAGGCGGCACCGTATGCCTCGAGCGCCCAGACCTCCATCTCGCCGAAGCGCTGACCGCCGAACTGCGCCTTGCCGCCCAGCGGCTGCTGGGTGACCAGCGAGTACGGGCCGGTCGAGCGGGCATGGATCTTGTCGTCGACCAGGTGATGGAGCTTGAGGATGTACATGTAGCCGACGGTCACCCGTCCCTCGTATGGCTCGCCGGTGCGACCGCTGTAGAGCTGGAACTTGCCCGAAGCGCGGCTGCCGGCGGGGGCGCTGCGGTCGACCCCCAGATCGATCCCGCGATCGGCGTGCTCTTCCTGCCAGCGAACCAGAGCCTCGTCGACGTCTTCGACGGTCGCACCGTCGAAGACGGGGGTCGCCACGTTCACTCGACCGTCGTTCTTCTTGGCGTGCTTGTAGGCATCGGTTCCGTCGTCGTACCAACCCTCCGCGGCCGCCCATCCGAGATGTGTCTCGAGGATCTGGCCGATGTTCATCCGGCTCGGGACGCCGAGCGGGTTGAGGATCACGTCGATCGGGGTGCCGTCCTCCATGAAGGGCATGTCCTCCTCAGGGACGATCTTGGCGATGACGCCCTTGTTTCCATGGCGTCCGGCGAGCTTGTCGCCCTCTGCGATCTTGCGCTTGGTGGCTACGTAGACGCGGACCAGGTCGTTGACGCCGGTTTGGAGGTCGTCACCGTCGTCGCGGCTGTAGGTCTGGACGTCGATCACGACACCGCCCTCGCCGTGGGGAACCTTCAACGAGGTGTCGCGTACCTCACGAGCCTTCTCCTTGAAGATCGCGCGGATCAGTTTCTCCTCGGCCGTCAACTCGGTCTCGCCCTTGGGGGTGACCTTTCCGACCAACAGATCACCGGCGATCACCTCGGCACCCACACGCACGATTCCACGCTCATCGAGGTTCCTGAGTGACTCTTCGGAGCGGTTCGGGATGTCGCGGGTGATCTCCTCGTCGCCGAGTTTGGTGGTGCGCGCATCGACCTCGTACTTCTCGATGTGGATCGAGGTGAGTTCGTCGTCCTTGACCAGCCGCTCGGAGAGGATGATCGCGTCCTCGAAGTTGTAACCCTCCCAGGACATGAAGGCGACCCGGCAGTTCTTGCCGAGCGCGATCTCGCCGCCAGAGGTGGAGGAACCGTCGGCGAGCAGGTCGCCCTCCTTGACGGTGTCCCCCGCCGTCACTACGGGAGTCTGCTGGATCAGGGTTCCCTGGTTGGAACGCATGAACTTGTTGAGGATGTACTCCTCCTTCTTGGAACCGCTCGTGATCTCGATTCGGTCGGCGTCTACATAGGTCACCTTGCCGGCTGACTTGGCGAGAACCACGTCGCCGGTGTCCATGGCGGCGCGACGCTCCATGCCGGTCCCGACCAGCGGCGGCTCGGGCTTGAGCAGCGGAACTGCCTGCCGCTGCATGTTCGAGCCCATCAGCGCGCGGTTGGCGTCGTCGTGCTCGAGGAAGGGGATCAGTGCCGTGGCGACCGACCAGATCTGGGTCGGCGACACATCCATCAGGTCGACCTCCTTGGGGGAGACCAGTGCGGCCTCATCATCCGAGCGACGACAGAGCACCCGTGGTCCCTTGAGGCGGCCCGAGGAGTCGATCTCGGCGGTGGCCTGAGCGATCGTCTTGTCCTCCTCCTGAGTGGCATCGAGGTGGACGATCTCCTTGGTGACGACGCCGTCCTTCACCACGCGGTAGGGAGTGGTGACGAATCCGTACTCGTTCACCTCCGCGTAGGAAGAGAGCGAGCCGATCAGGCCGATGTTCGGACCCTCGGGGGTCTCGATCGGGCACATGCGCCCGTAATGGGTGGCGTGAACGTCGCGAACCTCGATGGGTGCGCGCTCGCGGGTGAGGCCGCCGGCGCCGAGTGCGGAGAGCCGACGCCGATGGGTCAGTCCGGCAAGAGAGTTGGTCTGGTCCATGAACTGGGAGAGCTGGGAGGAGCCGAAGAACTCCTTCAGCGCTGCCACGACCGGACGAATGTTGATGATCGTCTGCGGGGTGATCGCATCGGAGTCCTCGGTGGTGAGGCGCTCGCGAACCACGCGCTCCATCCGGTAGAGACCGATCCGGAAGGCTTCGTTGATCAACTCTCCAACCGTGCGCAGGCGGCGGTTTCCGAAGTTCTCGTATTCGTCGAGACGGTCCTGGACCCGGTCGCGCGGATAGCTGGCAGCCTCGGCGGCGTAGTCCTTGATCGGGTTCTCTTCGTCGATCTCCTCGGGTACACCCATCTCCTTCGGGATCTCGACCAGTTCCCTGACCAGCGCGATGATGTCCTCGTGGGTGAGGGTGCGGGTATCGAGATCGACGTCGAGGCCGAGTCGGGCGTTCAGCTTGTAGCGGCCCACCTTGGTCAGGTCGTAACGCTTGGGGTCGAAAAAGAGCTGCTCCAGCAGATTGCGCGCGGCGTCGACCGAGGGCGGCTCGCCGGGACGCTGCTTCTTGAACAGCTCGATCAGTGCGCCTTCCTCGTCCTTGGTGGCATCGCTGTCAGCGGCGATCGTCTGCCTTATGTAGACCGAGTTGTCGAACATCTCCAGGAGCTGCTCGTCGGTGACGTAGCCCATGGCGCGGAGCAAGACTGTGATCGGCAGCTTCCGCTTGCGGTCGATCCGCACGAAGACCCGACCCTTCTTGTCGATCTCGAGCTCGAGCCAAGATCCGCGGTTGGGCATCAGGGTCGCGATGAGAACCTGCTTCTCGCGGTCCTTCGGCTCCATCACGTAAGCACCGGGGGAACGGACCAACTGGGTCACTACGACTCGCTCGGTGCCATTGATCACGAAGGTGCCGCGATCGGTCATCCACGGGAAGTCGCCCATGAAGACGGACTGCTCGCGGATCTCACCGGTTTCGCGATTCTGGAAGGCGACCTTGATGTTGAGCGGGCGCGCGAAGGTGAGATCCTTGTCGCGGCACTCCTCGAGGGAACTCTGTGGCTCGTCGAAGCTGATCTCGCCGAACACGAGAGCGAGGTTGCCCGTGTAGTCCTCCACCGGTGACACGTCGTCGATCGTCCGGCGAAGCAGACCCTTCTTGGGGTCGACCAGATCCTCGAAGGATTGGCGCTGGATATCTATCAGGTGCGGAACGTCAAGCGGTGTCTCAAGTCGTGCAAAGGTTCGGCGGGGTGCCGGGGAAGAGTTGGATGGGGCCAACTTGGCGACTCCTCAGGTAGAAGGCGGACTCGGATGTCGCGCGCTTGAAGCAGGCAAATGGCTCACCGGCGCACGACCGAAAAATATAACAGACTCACGCCTGCGCGCGCAAGTCAGGCGCGCAAACGCAAGTCTTCTTTCCTGTTACTTGATCTCGGCGGTGCCGCCGGCCTCTTCGACCTCGGCCTTGATCTTGTCGGCTTCCTCGCGCTCGATCCCCTCCTTGATGGGGTTCGGAGCCTCGTCGACCAGGGCCTTGGCCTCCTTGAGACCGAGCCCGGTAGCCGCGCGAACGACCTTGATCACGCCGATCTTCTTGTCGCCGGCACCAGTCAGGACCACGTCGACCGTGGAACCCTCGTCGCCGCCGCCGTCACCGGCGTCGCCTCCGCCACCACCCGCTGCGGGTGCTGCGGCTGCCACTGCTGTTGCGGAAACTCCGAACTCCTCCTCGAGCGCCTTGATCCGCTCGGAGAGCTCCAGCACGGAGATTCCCTTCAGCTCATCTATCCACTCTTCTGTGGTTGGCATTACTCGCTGTCCTCCTTCTCTTCCTGACCTTCGTCAGAAGCTTGTTTGTCCGAATCTTCTTCCTCTGCTGCCGGCTCCTCTGCAGGTGCTTCCTCCTCTGCAGGCTTCTCTTCCTCTGCCGGAGCCTCCTCAGCCGCCGACTCCTCCGAGGGTGCTTCCTCCTCTGCAGGCTTCTCTTCCTCTGCCGGAGCCTCCTCAGCCGCCGACTCCTCCGAGGGTGCTTCTTCCTCGGC
>CAIUSP010000050.1 GCA_903901855.1 uncultured bacterium
AAACGCCTCGAGCTCGCGGTACTGCGAGAGGTCGAGGCGCAGCTTGCCGGCGACCTTCTTCATCGCCTTGGTCTGAGCGTTACCGCCGACTCGCGAAACCGAGGTTCCGACGTTGATCGCCGGACGCACACCCGAGTAGAAGAGATCCGACTCGAGGAAGATCTGGCCGTCGGTAATCGAAATCACGTTGGTCGGGATGTAGGCCGAGATGTCGCCGGCCTGCGTCTCGATCACGGGCAATGCGGTGAGCGAGCCGCCCCCGAGGTTGTCGGAGAGCTTGACCGCCCGCTCGAGCAGGCGAGAGTGGAGGTAGAAGACGTCACCCGGATAAGCCTCGCGGCCCGGAGGACGCCTGAGCAGAAGCGACATCTGCCGGTACGCGGCAGCGTGCTTGGTGAGGTCGTCGTAGATGCAGAGGGCGTGACCTCCGTTGTAGAGGAAGTACTCGCCCATCGCACAACCGGCGTAGGGCGCCATGTACTTGATCGGCGCTGCCTGGTCGGCGGAGGCCGCGACGATGATCGTGTTCTCCATCGCTCCGGCCTCTTCCAGAGTCTCCATCACCTGCACGACCGTGGACATCCGCTGCCCGATCGCGACGTAGATGGAGATGACTCCCGAGTCCTTGTTGTTGATGATCGAGTCGATCGCGATCGCCGTCTTGCCCGTCTGACGGTCGCCGATGATCAACTCGCGCTGGCCGCGACCGATCGGGATCATCGAGTCGACGGCCTTGAGGCCGGTCTGCATCGGCTCAGTGACCGGCTGACGCTGGACGATCCCCGGGGCCTTGAACTCGGCCGGTCGGGTCTCGGTGGTGACGATCTCACCCTTGTCGTCGAGCGGACGACCGAGCGGATCGACCAGACGGCCGAGCAACTGATCGCCGACCGGGATCTCGAGCAGTCGACCGGTCCGCTTGACGGTGTCACCCTCGGAGATCTTCTCCCACTCGCCGAACAACACCGCACCGACGTTGTCCTCCTCGAGGTTCAGGGCCAGGCCGACCACGTCGTGGGGCAGCTCGAGCATCTCGAGCGCCATGCAGTTGTCGAGGCCGTGCACGCGGGCGATTCCGTCGCCGATCTCCAGCACCGTTCCGACCTCTGAGAGGTCGGCTGCGTCGGACTCCATTCCCTCGATGCGCTGCCTGAGGATGTTTGCGATCTCGTCGGGCTTGATCTCCATGGTTTCTTTCGAATTCCTTTCCTAGGCCGCCGTGGCGACGTTCTTTCGAAGTTTCTCGAGCCTGTTCTTGACGCTTGCGTCCAACACCATGTTCCCCACCTGCACCACCAGTCCACCGAGTACGTCGGGGTCCACCAGGACGCTCAACTCGACCGTCTGACCGGTCTGACGCTCGATCTCTCCACCGATCTTCGAAGCGATCTCGGGATCGAGTTCGACCGCGCTGGTCACCGTGACCTCGAGGAGCTTGCGCTCCTTGGCCCAGAGGGCGTCGAAGTCCTTTCTGATGCGGAAGATCGCCGGCATCCGGTGCTTCTCGACCAGCAGATCGAGGAAGTTCGTGACCAGCGGATCTGCTCCGGCGATCGCCTTGGAGATGCCCTCCTTCTTCTCGGTCGAGGAGAAGTAGGGACTGAACAGGTACACGGACATCTCGCGATTGTCGGCAACCGCATCGGCGAAGGCACCCAACTGGTCGTGGACCTCGTCGAGCTTTCCGGCGTCCTTGGCCGCCCCGAACAGGGCATCGGCGTAGACACGGGATATCTCCTCCATCGGCATACCGCTACTCCTTCGCTGCTCCGCTACCGGAGAGCGCCGTGAAGTCGACCTCGGCCAGAGCCTCGTCGATCAGACGCTTGTGGTCCTCGGAGTCGAGGGTGCGCTTGGTGACCTTCTCGGTGGCCAGCACCGTGAGATCGGCGACTTCCTTTCGAATCCGCTCGAGCGACCGACGGGTCTCTCCCTCGATATCGCGCTTTGCGGCTTCGATCAACTCCTCGCGCTTCTCCTTGCCTTGAGCCGTGGCCTCGGCAACGGCGGTGTCGGCTGCCTTGCGGGCTCGCTCGGCGATGTCGTCAGCTTGCTCGCGGGCCTCCTTGAGGCGTGCGCGGTACTCCTCGAGCACCTTGTCCGCCTCGGCCTTGGAGCGCTCCGCCGCATCGATCGACTCGTTGATCTTGGCGGCACGCTCGTCGAGCGCCTCCTGGATCTTGGGGAAGGCGAGTTTCTTCAGGATCCACATCGTGATCCCGAAGATCAGCAGCGTCCAGATCATCAACCCCAATGACGGGGAGACCAGGAAGCTGCCGCCCTCCTCCGTGGGGGCGGTCTCGGAGGCCGTTAAGACCAGATTGCCTATCTGTGACAGCGTTTCCATTCGTGTCGGCCTAGAGGAAGAAGGCGATCAGACCGAAGATGAAGGTGTAGAAGGCGACGGCTTCGGTAAGAGCGAATCCGAGCCAACGGATGCTCTGAAGCTCATCCTTCATTTCGGGCTGACGGGCCACGGACTCGATCTCCTTACCGAAGATGATTCCGATTCCGATACCGGCTCCGATCGATCCGAGACCGGCACCAACACCGAGTGCGATCGCCTTACCGGCGGCCGTGATGCCATCGTCTGAGATAGCGGCCACAAGCGGCGAAATTGTTGACAGATCCATGAGGCTCCTTTCGTATTTGGTCAGTGGCTTTCGGCGACAGCGCCGCCGACGTAGATCGCTGTGAGCGTGGCAAATATGAACGCCTGAAGCGTTGCCACCAGGCCCACCTCGAAGAGGAAGAAGGCAAGTGCCATGGGCAGCGTCAACGCGCCCAGAGCGGAGAGACCGAGGAGCACCGCCAGTCCACCGCCCATGAAGAGCAGGAGGAGGTGGCCGGCGAGGATATTCGCGAAGAGTCGGACCGAGAGTGAGATCAACCGCACGAATTGCGAGACGACCTCGATCATGAAGATGGCGGCCTTGCCGAACGGGTTCATGTCCTCGAGGCCGGAGGGCAGCCAACTGGCGAAGTAGGGGAATACACCCTTCGCCCGGATCCCCTCCACGTGGTAGCCGAACCAGACGACGAGGGTGAGAGCGAGCGGGATCGAAATGTTCGCGGTCGCTGCGTAGAGCGCGAAGGCCGGCATCTCGAGCCCGAAGATGTTGACCGTGTGCTCGGTGTTGGTGGGCAGCGGCAGGTAACCGATCATGTTCGAGAACCAGATGAAGAAGAACACCGCGGCGAGGAACGGGAACCAGCGACGAGCGAGGGCTCCGTCGAGGTTGGTGCCGGTGATGTTGTTGCGGGTCAGGTCGTAGGCGACCTCGACGGCCGTCTGGGTCCGGTTCGGCTTCTGCTGCATCTTGCGCGCGATCGCGACCATCACGGTGATGGTGAGGATGCTCGCGATCATCAGGTACATCACGGCCTTGTTGATGGAGAAGTCGATACCGGCGAGGTTGATATTGATCCACGGCTCCAACTTGAACTCGTTCTGCGGCTTGAACGCCTCGTTCTTGCCGGAGCTGCCGAAGATCACGGCCAGCGCGACGGCGACGAGGAGATAGATGGTGATCCCGGTCAGGACCTTTACGCGAGTGCTCATCGGGCCACCGCTCCGCCCTCGGCCTCCGACTCGTCGCCCTCGAGCAACCTGCAGAGCGCCTGGCCGATCAAGTAGGAGGTGACCAAGGCTGCTGCGAGAAGGGCGGCCGAGAGACCGGCCTCACGATCGGACAGACCGACCACCAGCACGGCCAGGGTTATCAGCCAGACCCGACCCAGCCCGGCACCCGCCATCAGTCCCATCGCGCCCCTGCGGTTGCCGGCCGCGAGCGAACGCTTGGCGCGGCGCTCAGCGAGCGTGTGGATCAAACGGGTGGCGATCCAGACACCTCCACAGACCGCGTAACCGACCAGCGGCGCGTCGAGCGCGATGAATACCGGCAAAGCGGCTACCAAAACGGCGATGTCGAACCAGCGTAGAAAGCTCAATTTTTCCCTTGGTTGTGGCCGTGGTTGGCCTGGTGATGTGATCCGAACGCAGCCGGGACGCGTGAAAGCTGCATCCGTTGGCCTGCGAGGGCTGATGCTATCCGAAAGGCGCCGGCGGGCGACTTCAGGAGCGGGTCACGAACCGCGGCGCTTAGTGGGCGTGGAGCGCTTACGCCTGCCTCCACCCACCACCTTCATCTCACCGGTCTTCGGGTCGAGACGAGAGGTCTTACCGGTCTTCGGGTCTCTGGTCTCGAAACGGCCGGTCTCGAGCTCCTTGACCACCCCTTGGTCGACCGCCGCCGTCCGTGCCTTGCCCTTGCCGCCACCGGCCTGACGAAGGCGGATGCGTCGCAATTTCAGTATCTCCAGGACCACGATCACGTAGACGCTGGCTGCAAGCGCAAGCAGGATCAGCAGCACCATCACGATCGTCCAGGCGAGATCGAAGTTGCCCCGGTCGTCGCTGTAGGGAACGAATCGCAGGGCCAGAGCCAGACCGGCGAGGACCAGCGTCCACCCGTAGAGGTAGGCGAGGGTTCGCCGCTGGGAGAAGCCGATGTTCGCCATCCGGTGGTGGAAGTGCCAACGGTCCGCCTGATAAATCGGACGGCGGTACTTGAGGCGCTTCGCGACCACGAAGCCCGTGTCGAGGATCGGTACCGCGAGGATCACGAGCGGGAGGGCAAGTGCGAGAGCAGCGTTGGTCTTCAACGAGCCCAGAATCGCGACGGTCGCGAGCAGGTAGCCGAGCAGGTTCGACCCCGTGTCGCCCATGA
>CAIUSP010000051.1 GCA_903901855.1 uncultured bacterium
CGGCCAATCGCCCGCCTGGATCGAGAACGCGATCGTCAACCCCAACAGCGAGGTCGCGGCCGGATATCAGGCAGGTGTGATGCCCCAGAACTACGGGCAGGTGATGACCCCCGACCAGTTGAGACAACTGGTCGAATACCTCGAGAAGTCAGTCAACGGCTGACGTCCTCCCCACCGGCGGGTAGGTCACCGCGGTTTCAGTGTTTATTCTCGTCGTCGGGCGATGCGATCGAACGCCGGATCCAGATTCCCGTCCTGACGAGCCCCACCCCCAAGAGGAGGCCCGCTACGACCAACGCCACGGTGCGGGAGACCAGAACTGCTGATGCGACGATCAGCGCACCGGAAACGAGAATCAGGACTACGAGACGGAAGGCATCACCTTCGCTCCTGAACGGGTTCCGCAAGTCGTTGCTACCCGAGGATTCCTCGGGTGAGTCCGGTGCGATCGGCTTGCCTCTAGAGGATGTAGACGGTGACGAAGACGATGACCCACATCACGTCCACGAAGTGCCAGTAGATACCCGGCAGTTCGAGTCCGCGGTGATCTTCGGCCTTGGGTCCGAAGTGTCCTCGCCAGAGGCGCACATTCACGATAGTGAGCAGTATCAGCCCGACGATGACGTGGGCGCCGTGCAGACCGGTCAGACCGTAGAAGATCGATCCGAACGCGCCGTCACGGGCGCTGAAACCGACGTGTATGTACTCGTTCAGCTGGATGAACAGGAAGGTCGCGCCGAGGAGCCATGTCACAGCCATCGCGAGCGTGGCCGCCTTCCGATTGCCGCGGCGGATGCCTTCGAGTGCCCAGTGGATGGAGAAGCTGGATGAGACCAGGATGGCCGTATTGACCCCCGCCACAATGACTGGCAGTTCGTAGGGCTCAGGCGGCCAGGGGCCGTCGTTGACTACAACGCGGAGGAAGAAGTAAGAGGCGAAGAACGCCCCGAAGAGCATCGCCTCCGTGACCAGGAAGATGAGCAGACCCAGGGTGGTCTGATCGACCTTCGAGCTCTTGTTCGCCTCAGGCGGCCCGTGGTGATGGTCTCCGGTTGCGTGACCGAGGGTCACGGATGCGCTTTCCATCAGGCCTCCTCTTCTTCCGTCTCGTTGTCAGGACCTACGGCCGCGAGTGCCGCCGCCCGGGTCGCGGGAACCCTCGCTCGACGACCGGACGACTCGACGTGCTCGACGGGCTTGCCGGTGAGCTTCTCGGCTTCCTGAACCAGACCCTGCTCTATCCACTCGGACTTCTCGCCCTTGAGGGTGGATATGAGGATGTCGTCGAGACGGTAATGCGCGTTTGCGTTGCGGATCGCGGTGAGCGGATCAGGGCTCATCGGCTGACCGGTGGCATCGATCTCCTTGTCGTACATCGCACTGAGCGTTCGTGCGAGGTTCTCGCAGATCTCCTCGCGGCTCACCTCGCCGGATCGGGGCGCGATGAAGGTGTAGCGATGCGGCCCCTTCTCGGCTCGCTCGAGGAGACGGCTGACCAACTCTTGGCTGTTGATCGTCTTGGTGGCCACCACGAGCGTGTGCGTGATGTCCCAATTGACGCCGTCGTCATCGACCCGCACCGGAATGTGCTCGATCGGGATCTCGTAGCGAGACCGTGCCCAGTCGACGAAATCCCTGCGTAGAGGACCGAAACGTGTCTCGTAGAGACACGAGAGGAGTATCCGGTCGGGATCGGTGGCGCGGATTGCGTCGTCGAGAGCGAGGGGTGGATCGGGGTCCATCACGCCTCCCACTGAGGCTATCCCGAACTCACCGAGGACTTGAGAGGTGACATCGACTCTGCTCTGAGCAGAATCCCTGGCCTGGTCCGGATCGACCATCTGGCCGACCTCGGGCTCGTTCTGAGGGGCGATCAAGCCGAAGTAGTCGGCTCCTGCCGAAGCCATCTCACTGCATGCACCCAGTAGCTTGCGGCCTCCTGCAACCTCGTTTAGGAAGACGAGGACACGCTTCTCGTCTCCCGTCCTCGGCGGATTGTCAGGCTGCGGATAGTTGGCGGTATCCGAATCGCTCACGTGCTCGATCCCACGGAGCCGACCGTTGCCGGTTTGGGTTGCTCGACGGTCGCCTTGTCGTCTCCGGCGAGGATCGCGTGACGGGCTCCTGGGACACCGAACTCGTAGGGACCGCCGACCACGCGGGGTATCTCATCGAAGTTGAACACCGGTGGGGGCGACGAGACCAGCCATTCGATCGTGTTGGCACGCCACGGGTTGGCGCTCGCCTTGGGGCCGTACTTCCAGCTGACGACCACGTTGTAGACGAATACCAGCTGGGCGAGGCCGAGAATCGCCGATGCGATAGTGATCTCGAGGTTCCATGCCGCGAACTCGGCCGAGTAGTCGGCCACGCGGCGGGGCATTCCCTCGAGTCCGATCCAGTGCATCGGGATGAACGTACCGAGCATGCCCGCAAGGGTCATCCAGAAGTGCACGCGGCCGAGCCGCTCGTCGTACATCCGACCGGTGATCTTGGGGAACCAGTGATACAGCCCCGCGAAGATCGTGAAGACCGAACCTCCGAAGAGGACGAAGTGGATGTGCGCCACCACGAAGTAGGTATCGGAAACGTGGATGTCGAGCGGGACCATGCCCAGCATGACCCCCGAGATTCCGCCGATCACGAAGGTGAAGATGAAGCCCAGGGAAAAGAGCATCGCGGTCGATTGGAGATGGATCTTTCCCTTGAACAAGGTGCCGAGCCAGGAGAAGATCTTGATACCCGTGGGGACTGCGATCAGCAGCGTTGTGATCATCATCGGGACTCGCAGCCAACTGGACATTCCCGAGACGAACATATGGTGGGCCCAGACCGAGTAGCTGAGCACCACGATCCCGATCAGGGCGAGCGCCATCAGCCTGTAGCCGAACACCGGCTTTCGAGCATGTGTGGAGATGACCTCCGAGATGATCCCGAAGCCGGGCAACATCATGATGTAGACGGCAGGGTGCGAGTAGAACCAGAAGATGTGCTGGTAGCTGATCACGTCACCTCCCATCGCGGCCTCGAAGAAGTTGGTGTTCAGGACACGGTCGAACAGCACCATGAACTGGACGCCCGCGATGAATGGAGTGGCCGCCACGACCAGCAGCGAGGTCGAGAGGTTGGCCCAGACCAAAAGTGGCATTCGCCAGAAGTTCATCCCGGGTGCCCTCATGGTCACGATCGTGACCAGGAAGTTGATCGCGGTAGCGATAGACGACGCCCCTGCGAACTGGACAGCGAGGTTGAAGAAACTCTGCCCGATCGGTGCCCCGGTCGATAGCGGGGCGTAACCGGTCCAACCAGCGTCGAAGGTGCCTCCAGGGGCGAAATAACTCGCCATGAGCAGCGCGCCAGCACATGGCAGCAGCCAGAAACTGAGCGCGTTCAGACGCGGGAACGCCATGTCCGGAGCCCCGATCATCAGCGGCAGCACGTAGTTGGCGATGCCGGCGAACATCGGGATGATGAAGACGAAGATCATGAACGCGGCGTGCGTGGAGAAGAGCCCGTTGTAGGTGTTCGGGTCGACTATCTGGGTGCCCGGCTGGGCGAGCTCGGCTCGTACGCCCATGGCCGCGAGACCACCGACGAGGAAGAAGAAGAAGGTCAAGACCATGTACTGGATACCGATCACCTTGTGGTCGGTATTCACCTTGAAGTAGTCCTTCCAGTTCTTCGCGCCGTGGTCAGCATGGTCATCCGGCACAGTCGGTCCGCCGGCGATCCAACGCAGCCAGTAGTCGAAACAACCGATTCCCCAGAGGAATCCGAGGGGTCCGGTGATCAGCGCCACTACGAGCTGCGGATAGCCCGTTTGCTCGGTCTGGATCAGAGGGAGTCCCGATGCGGCTCTGAGGGCCACCACGAGGCCGTAACCGAATGCGGCTCCGATCACGAGACCGTAGAGCGCGCGCCACCAACCTGCTTGTTTGAGTGCTACTGGCATGTGTTCCTCTCTTCGCTCATCTTAGTTTTCTCAGACGTCTTTGCCATCTGCCGGTCGGTCGGGGACCGAGTCCTGCTGTCGTACCCACTTCTCGAATGCGGCTTGGGACTCGACCACCACCGGAGCGCGCATCACACCGTGTCCGGCGCCACAGAGCTCGGTGCAGATGAGCTGGAAGGAGCCCGTCTTGTTGGGAGTGACGAATAGGTGCGTGGTCACGCCGGGCACGTTGTCCTTCTTCACCCTCCACTCAGGCACCCAGAAAGAGTGGATTACGTCGAGCGCGTGCATGCGGAACTCGACCTGCCTTCCAACCGGAACGTGGAGTTCGTAGGAAGTGGCGTCCTGCTCCCGGTAGTCGAACGACCACTGGAACTGCTGGGAGTAGACGTCCACGACCATGCGGTCGGGCTCCTTGCCCTCGATCTCGTCCAGGACCACCCAGGAGTAACCGCCGAGGAACAGCACCATGATGGTCGGGATCAACGTCCAGGCGATCTCGAGCTTCGTGTTTCCGTGGATCGGCTCTCCGTCCGAAAGATCGCCCGGCTTGGCTCGCCAACGCCATACGAAGTAGATCAGCGCCACCATGACGAGTGAAAAGACGAAGCAGGACATCACGATGGTCACCGTCAGAAGGTCGTCGATGGGCCCTGCGGCAGTGGACGCAGCCGGACCGTTCCAGTTCGGGATCAGCATCAGGACGGTGCTGACCACCGTGAGGACGATCGTGGCGCAAGCGAGCTTGAGAACTGTCATTCGACTCATGCCTGAATCATTCTATTGGCCGCGAGGACTAGATCCCTTCACGGGTGAGGGAGCTTGTCTAGATCGCCACTAGCGGCAGCCACTAGGGCGGCGGCCATGGCAGGCCAGGAGTAGGAATCCGAGGCTGCCGAGGCCAGCCTCTCGCTGATCCGCGCCTGTTCGGCCGGCTCCATCCGAAGCCAGTGGAGCAGGCAATCCGCCAGCTGCTCGATCGCATCCGACTCGACGGAGAAGGAGAGGAAAGGGGCGTCCTCCGGGACGAGCGCCTCCCCGAGCCGCTTGGATACTTCGAGCATTCCCGAGTGATCGGCCGAAACGAAGGGCACGCCGCAGGCAGCAGCCTCCGCGGCGACCATGCCGAATGCCTCGGGAAAGGTGCTCGGCATGACGAGGGCGTCCGAGACGGGAAGGACCTCCGCGACTTCGTCGTGATCGAGTCGACCAGCCCAGAGGACGGAGTTGGCGGCGACCCGCCCCATCTCGGCGTACCCCTCCGGAGGATTGCGGAGGAAGTCCGAGAGGATCCGGAGCTTTCCCCCTGATTGCTCGCCCTCCAACTCTCGACCCCGTTGCGCCGTACGGGAGGCTGAGTCGAGATCCCCCGATTGGATCGAAGACCAGAGGTCCTGGAGACCCTCCTCGAAGGAGCCGAATCCGACCACCAGAAGCCGCGGGATCGGTCGTCCGTCGGCGACCAGACCATCGACCACGATCGGCCAGGCTGCCAGGAGCAGGTCCACCCCTTTGTTGACGAGAAGTTTGCCGACGTAGACGACCCTCGAGCCTTCGGTCGCAGCAAAGTCCGTCAGGGCCGTCAGGGCTGCCTCATCATCTCTGCCGAAGTCACCGGCCACGCGGTCGGAGGCCGAGATCTCAGCGATGAGTCGCTCGATCGAGTCCGTGCGGGAGACCGACTCCTCTCTGGGTCGGAACCGCTCGGTATCGACGCCAGGCGGGGCGAGGCGGGTCTTTGCGGGCAGGTCGCGAGCCTCCATGACCTCCCAGAGGGCTTGCGCGGTGAAAGACGATCCGACCAGGACGGCCTTGGCAGCCTCGACTCCGCGGCGGGCCAGCGGGACGAAGCGATCCGGGTGCGGGATGACGGCGTACGAGAGATCGCTGCCGTGGACCTTGATCGCGAAGTCGAGACCCGCCTCTGCACAGATCGCGGGGCCGGCGATCAAGTGGTTGGCGAGAGCCGCGTCCATCTCCCCGGCCCGATCGATGACCTCGCGGATCGCCCTCAAGTTGGCGTCCACGTACTCGTCGATCTCCCGATCGCTCAGGTCGGGAAAGGCTCGCGCGGTGAATCCCTCGTAGTCGTCGACCACGAAAACAGGAAGCACCTCACCGATCTCTGGCAGATAGACCGTGACGCTCCCCTCGCCCGGGGAGGAACCGCCGGTTTCCCGAACCCGAAGCCCCTGTTCGCTCCAAGTGCCGACCGCATCCACCCAGGGGAGTGAGTCGGCCTCGCGATCCTGGGAGAGCAGGTGAACCTCGTGCCCCAGAGAGGACAGCGCTTGAGCCAACTCGGCGTTGTACACGTTGCTGCCGGTTCCCCGCAACAGATAGCCGTGGAAGATCAAGATCCTCACGCACAGGTTGTAGACCTGTTGGCGGTCGGGGTGTTGGCCTCCCCGCCCCCGGTTTGGATATCGTCCATCGGGCAGTGCAGAACCCTAAGCAGAGATACAGGCTCAGAGCACCGGGATCGGGACGCGAGGCGATCGCGGAAGCGTCACCTGGTGGGGTCTACGTAGACCGCGAAAGCGGCGAGGAGATGACCGCCATATCGGCGATCTTGCCACTCGCTCCCTCGGAGTCGGCCCTGATTCGGACCCCCGAGAACCTCAGGGCCTGCAACCGCTGCGACCAGCTGATCGGCCTCGACGTGAGCGACTGCCCGTACTGCGGCCTACGTCAGGAACCGGCCGACTCCAAGTGAGCCCGCGTCGGCCAATCGCCGGCGCGCTCCTCGTCTGCCTCGCAGTGCTGCTGCCCGGCTGCGGCTCCGGTGACACCGACGACACGACGACCGAGTTCGAGATCGACCTACCTACCCCTGTTACCACCGTGGAGGAACCGGTCATCCCGGAAGTGGCCGACCCGAATCTCCCCGATACCGAGCAGAACGATTTGCCTCCGACCCCGGGAACTCCTCAGGAGGCCTTCGAGAACTTCTGCAAGGAGAACCCTGAGGCCTGCGGCTGAAGCAGTGCCCCACCGGCGGCTTAGAAGCCGCCGGGCGCCTTGACGATCGAAGCCGAGTAGAGAAGCCTGTTGGTCTTGTACGAGCAGGTGAACCTGCGCTGCTGTCCCAACTTCTGGACCGGGCTTCCGGCCTTGACGTTGGCACTTGCGCTCGCCCCGGAGCCGACGGTGCAGCCGCCCTTGGCCTTGGAGGGATTACGACTCGCACGCCACGTGTTCCCGCTCGAGAGAGCGCCAACGAAGACAGGTGCCCAGGTAGGAATGGTCAGCGCCGCGATGTGCCCCTTGTTGATCAGCAGCGGCTGATGCAGGGTGAATGTGGTGGTGGAGCCGAAGAACGGCTTCAGTTCCTCGACCGGAGACTGCTTGACCAAGACGTAATCCTGCTTGCCCTTGTCGATGCTCTTGTTGATCGGTTTGAGGATCGAGAGCCTGGCCTTCGCGGGACCACCGAACCCTTCGAAGCGGCTGTCCGCGCCGATGTCGCAGCCCTCGCTCAGACACCTTTCGGCCTTCGCGCTGGGCTTGCCGAGCTTGATCGACCATGCGACCACCTTTGCCTTCCAAGGGGCGACGAACGGTGACTTCTTGCCGTCGATTGCGAGCTGGAATCCGGTCACCTTCGCCTCCACGAAGCACTGGCTGCTGCCCTTGCTGAGGGGACAGGACGGCGTTGCCGGTGCAGCCGCGCCGAGGACCTTGAGGGTCACACCGAAGGCGGGAAGAGCCGCGAAAGCGGCGATCGCGATGACGCCAACCGACGCGAGTAGCCCCAGTCCGGCCTTGCCCCTGCGGGTTTTCGGGAATCCCTTGATCTGCATGCCTACATTGAACACAGTCGGGGGCTTCGGGTTGCGATCTTCCTGCCAGTACGAAGCACGGCTCAGGCGTGAGCACGCGTAAGATGGATCGATGCCCGCAATCGAGACCCACGACCTCGAGCGAGAATTCGAAGGATCGGTCAAGGCCGTGGACGGTGTCGACCTGGCCGTTCAGGCCGGAGAGATCTACGGATTCCTCGGTCCTAACGGGGCTGGCAAGACTACGACCGTCCGCATCCTCACCACGCTCCTGCAGCCGACCGGCGGGAGGGCGATCGTCGCCGGCCACGATGTGGCGACCGATCCCGGCTCGGTCAGGCGAGCCATCGGGGTAGCCCTCCAAGAAGCCGCCCTCGACCCCCTGATGACCGGCCGGGAACTGCTCGATCTGCAGGCCACGCTCCATGGGATCCCGAGCTCGAAACGCACCGCCCTCTCGATCGATCTGTTGGAACGAGTTGGACTCACCGAGGCTGCCGACCGCCAGGTCGGAACCTATTCGGGAGGGATGCGCCGGCGGATCGATCTCGCATCGGCTCTGGTTCACGCCCCTGAGGTGCTCTTCCTGGATGAGCCCACGACTGGACTGGATCCGGTCAGCCGCCAAGCGATCTGGAACGAGGTAGAGCGACTCAACGACGAGGGAACGACCGTGTTCCTGACCACTCAGTACCTCGAGGAGGCAGACCAGTTGGCCGACCGAGTGGGGATCATCTCCAGCGGCAAGATCGTCGCCGAAGGCACACCTGCCGAGCTGAAGTCGCAGGTAGGTAGCCCCCACCTGGAGATCGCAGTCGAAGGCGGGACTGAAGCCGCAGTCTCGGCGGAGGAGGCACTGGGGGAGTTCGGGAAGATCCTCCCGCCGAAGGACGGCAGGCTCCAGGTCGAGATAGCGGGTGGGGCGGGAGATATCTCTCCGGTGGTCAGGGCACTCGACGAGCGAGGTATTGCGGTCGCGTCGCTCGAACTGGTTCGACCGACGCTGGACGACGTATTCGTAGACAAGACCGGAGAGCACCTCGAGGGCTCCACGACGGACCCTGAGCCCGAGTGAGCGGGTTCAGAGCCAATCTTCGGGTCGTCGGCCAATTGGGTCGGCGCTCGATCCGCCAGACCTTCAGGCGACCGCAACTCGCGGCGCCGCTGGTCGTCTTCCCGACCATCCTGCTGGCCATCCAGACCGCGGGGGCAGGGCGGGCAGTAGATCTGCCGCAGTTCCCGGAAGTGAATGGATTCCTCGACTTCATGCTGGCTGGAGCAATGATGCAGGCCTGCATGCTGGCCGGGAATACGGGGGCTATCGCGCTGGCTCTCGACATCGAGATGGGATTCGACGACCGCCTGTTGGCAGCACCCGTTTCGCGCTACTCACTGCTCCTCGGGAGGCTGATGGGAACGGCTGTGATGGGCCTGCTTATCGCAGCGTGGTTCATCGTGATCGGCCTCATCTTCGGCGTCGAGTTCCAGTCGGGGATACTCGGCGTGGCTTGGATCTTCGGATGTGTAGCCACGACGGCCGTGGCGTTCGGCGCAATCGCCGCCTCGATCGCGCTGCGAACCGGCAAAGCCAGCGTCGTCCAGGGACTCTTCCCTTTGATCTTCGTGGTGCTGTTCCTCTCCACAGCGTTCTTCCCCGACAACCTGATGCTTCAGCCGGCCGCTTCGATCGCCAAGTACAACCCGCTGAGTTTCGTGGTCGACGGAATGCGTGAGCCGATCATCTCGGGCTTCTCCGGTTCGCATACGCTGAGAGCACTGGTCTCGATGGCAGGGTTGCTCCTGATCGGCTTCACCCTCAGCACGTTCGCTCTGAAGTCGAGGTTGAAGAGGGGCTGATGAGCGCTAGTTCGATAAGCGCAAGCCTGCCGGTGATCAGATCTCTGGTCGGGCGATCGATGAACGAGTTGTTCCGGGTTCCCGGCGCCGCGATACCAGGCGTGCTCGCTCCCACGATCTTCTTCCTCGGACTGACGGCGGTGTTCGGGAATCTGGCGCTGCTGCCTGGCTTCGAAGCCGACAAGTATCAGAGCTTCATCATCCCGGTCAGCCTGATGCAGGGAGCTGCCTTCACAGGTGCCGCAACCGGAGTGAACCTCGCACGGGATATCGAGCAGGGGTGGTTCGATCGGCTGCTGGCGTCGCCCGCGCCGCGGCCGGTGATCCTGGCGGGGTTGGTCTACTCGGCGAGCCTGAGGGCTCTGATCCCTGGATCCGTGGTGATCTGTGTCGGGTTGGCTATAGGGGTGCGCTGGCCCGGTTTCCTCGGACTCTTGGTCGCGACCGTGATGATCATGGGCCTCGCCGCGACGGCTGCGACTTGGGGCGCCACCCTCGCCTTCAAATTCAAGACCCAATCGGCGGCACCGCTGATGCAGGCGGGAACCTTGTTGGCGGTACTGACGACCACTGCCTACGCCCCGCTCCCCCTGCTCACAGGGTGGCTGAAGGTAGTCGCCACCTACAACCCGCTGACCCAGGTCCTCGAGGCCGTACGACAGGGATTCGTCGGCGACGTCAGCTGGGCGGATACCTGGCCGGGGCTAGTGGCCCTGATCGGCATCTGGGTCTTCTTCACCTTCCTTGCGCTGCGCGGAATGCGGAAGATGACCGCCTGAGAGAAGAACCGAGGGCTACTTGAACCGGTAGGTGATGCGACCCCGATCGAGGTCGTACGGTGACAACTCGATCTTCACCTTGTCCCCAGGGAGTATCCGGATGTAGTGCCTTCGCATCTTGCCCGAGATGTGGCCGAGTACCTCGTGGCCGTTGTCCAGCTTCACCCTGAACATGGTGTTCGGCAGAGATTCGGTGATCTCCCCTTCCATCTCGATTTTTTCTTCTTTACCCACTGCGAGCAGCCTAGCGGCTCGACCGCGCGTCAGCGCCTGCCATCAGCGAGTTCGCGAGCGATCCGCAGGGCCTCCTCCGGACCCGAGAGCTCGCCTGCGTAGGCTGCAGCCCGGAGCTCTTCGATGATCTCACCGACTTCTGGTCCGGGCGCGATGCCGAGTGCCTCGACTATCGCGTTCCCGTCGATTGGCGGACGCGGAGGTCCATCGTGGTGCCAGTCGAGCGCGGGTGTGAACATCTCCCGGGCGAGGTCGAGGTGTGACCGCACCATCTCGTCGCTGGCTATTGGTCCGGACCCTCTCGCCGAGAGTCGATCAGCGACGCTGAGCAGGGTCACATCCGCTGCAACCGGCTCACAGGCGCTGAGGTAGTCGTAGATGCGGCGCTTGGTCAGGGGTCGCTCGTGGATAAGAAAACCTAGACGGAGGTGACTGCGAACGAGTGCGCTCAGATAGGCGGCCAGTCTTCTCCCCACCCGGAAGCGGTCGCAGATTCCAAGCGTGATCTCGGCGCCGACCTGATCGTGTCCGATGAAGGTCACCATCCCGTCCTCCTCCCTACGGGTTGCCGGCTTACCGATGTCGTGGAATAGGGCCCCAATCCTCAGCGCCGTCCTGCGGGTGACCTCCTCGGCGATTACTTCATCGAGGAGTTCATCGAGCCTCTCGGCCTCGCTCCCGGCGAACTCCGCCAGATTCGATTCCGCTTCGAGCAACTGTCCGAGTACGGCGAGCGTGTGACCGTACACATCGAGATGGTGATTACGGTTCTGACCGACGCCGCGGAGTGCCTCCAGTTCCGGGAGCAGATAGGAGGTCACGCCCAGCTGATCGAGGAGCCCGAGACCATGGACCGGGTCCTCACAAGACATGATCTGGCTGAATTCGGCGAACTGCCTCTCTCCTGCGGGCTCACCGGCACGATCGGATCCCGCTCTTGCGAGCTCGACCGTCTGGGGATCGAGCGAGAGACCGTATGAGCTTGCGATCCTTGCGGCCCGGAGGAGCCGCAGCGGATCATCGGAGAAGCTCCGGCTGGACGCTGCGCGGAGGATCCGTCCCTCGGCATCGCCCTCTCCGCCGGTTGGATCGATCAGAACCTCATCGTCACTTCCGAGCAGGGTCGCAATGGCGTTGACGGTGAAATCCCTGAGTCGAAGGTCTCCTTCGATATCGCCGGCTCGAAGGCCCGCAACGTCGAGGTGCCAACTGCGGTCCATCGAGATGACCCTCCAGGTTCCGTGTCCCGCGGAGAGCTCGAAGGCGACCCCCTTGGCGGCGGCAGCCACTGACCTTGCCGTGCGTTCCTCCGAACCCGTCGGAACAGCCAGATCGAGGTCCACGACCTCGGAGCCGAAGAGAGCGTCCCTGACCGCTCCCCCGACGATCCATACCGGCTTGCCGCCGCTCAAGGCGTCCCTTGCGATCGTCGCGGGCTCAGCGGATCTGACCTGCGCGACCACTTCGCGACGGCTGGTCACGGTGCGACCTCCCTCGGGACGCGCTGACCGATGCCTACGGTTACCTCGTAGTTGATCGTCTCGAGATGATCGGCTAGCTCCTGAGCGGAGATCTCCTCCTCTCCCTGGCGGCCGAGCAGGACCACCTCATCGCCGATCTGGACCTCGGACGAGGAGCCTAGTTCGATCGCGATGTTGTCCATCGAAACCGCTCCGATCACCGGTGCCCTCTTACCTCCGACAAGCACGTCTGCCACGCCGCCGAGCGCACGCCGGTATCCGTCCCCGTAGCCCACGGGACAGATTGCGACTCTGGTTGGAGATGAAGCCGTCCACTTCCGGCCGTAGCCGACCGAATCACCGACCTGAAGATCCTTGATCGCCCCAACCCTCGAGACGAGGCTCAACGCTGGCTCCAGCTCGAGCTCCCCTGAGTCACCACCGTATGGAGACAGTCCATAAATCGCGATTCCACAGCGGACGAAGTCGAAGTGCGATTCGGGATCGGCGAGGGTCGCCCCGCTGTTGGCCGCGTGGATCATGCAGCCGGGCTGCAGGCTCCGAGCGACAGCGACGCTCTCCGAGAAAACCTCTATCTGCTCGGCGAGAAAAGGGTCTCCGGGTTCGTCGGCTGTCGCGAAGTGAGTCCACAGGCCAGCCAACTCGAGTTCTCCGTCTCGTGCCGCCGAGCTGAGCATCTCCACGACCTCGGCTTGATCGGTCTGCCCGAGTCGCCCCATCCCCGTGTCGTGCTTGACGTGGACCCGCAACGGCCTTCCGGTCTCGGATGCGAGTACGCGACAAGCCTCGAGGAATCCGGTGGTCCAGACACCCACCTCGGCATCTATCGCCGCCGCCCGAGCGAGTTCGGACGGACTCATTGCGCCGAGGATCACGAGTGGGACATCCTTCGCCTCAGGGACGTTCGAGAGGATCTCTTCAGCTTCTCCCGCAGTGGCGACAGCGAGCCTCGTTGCCCCGCCTCGAAGCGCGGCGCGACTTACCTCGGCCGCACCATGACCGTAGGCATCTGCCTTCACCACCGCGCACAGTTCCGCTCCACCCACGAGCCGCCGCGAGATACTGCGGCAGTTCGACTCGATGGCGCCCATCGAGACGCGAGCGAGGATCCGCTGTCCGGATGCGGCCTCGGTCATCTCTTGAGGCCCTCGGGTATCGCGTCCAATACGTCGCCGGCGATGACGGAATCGACCCCCACCCGGTCCACGGCAGCCAGGCCGGCCCGAGAGTGAGCCTTGACCGCCACGCAGGCGGCCTCGAACGGATCGAGCCCACGAGAGAGCATGGCTCCGATCATCCCCGCGAGGATGTCCCCGGTTCCGGCTGTGGCGAGCCCCGGGGTCGAAAAGGGGTTGATCGCGATGCGATCGCCGTCCGTGACGATCGTGTCGTCTCCCTTGCTCACCACGACCGCCTTCGAGATGCGGGCAGCCTCGAGGGCGGACTCGAGTCGGTGTTCGGCGACCTGCGTCGAATCCTTTTCCAGAAGACGAGCGAGCTCGCCGGCGTGCGGCGTGATGACCGTTGGTTGCCGCCTCTCCGAGATGAGAGCCAAGGCACCTGAGAGCGCCTGGAATGCGTCGGCATCGATCACCAGCGGTGAACTCAGCCGTGAGATCAGGCTTCTCAGCAGGCGCTCCAGCGATGGCTCCCGCCCGATCCCGGGGCCGAAGACGATCGCATCCGCTCCTTCGCAGGCAGCCACGATCTGCTCCTCTGCGGCCCCTCTGAAAACTCCCTCGCGCGAGGGGCAGCCGACTGACATGACCTCGGTCAGTTTCACCTCGAAAATCTGCTCGAGCTCCGCCGGAACGACGACCGTGGCGTATCCGGCGCCACTGCGGATTGCTGCGGTTGCAGAGAGACAGACCGCCCCGGTGAGACCGCGGGAACCGCCGCATATGACCACCTTCCCTGCGGTGAACTTGTTCGACGCAGCACTGCGGGTCGGGGGCAGCGAGAGGACCCGGTCCGAAATCAGCCCCGCGTAGGGAATCGCCGGGGCGCCGGACGGTATTCCGATCGGCGCGACCTCGAGGTCCCCCCTGACCCATCTGCCGGGCGCTACCCAGTGACCGATCTTCGACATGTGGAAGGTGACCGTGGCGGCAGCTTCGACGGCGGAGCCGGTGATCTCGCCCGTACTGGCATTCACTCCGGATGGGATATCCGCGGCGATGACGGTAGAGGAGGCCTCGTTGAGTGAGGAGATGGCCGCAGCGGCCGCATCACGCGGCTCTCCGGAGAACCCCGTGCCGAAGATCGCGTCGATCACGACCTCGAAGTCCGGAAGTATCTCCCCGATCCGTCCATCGGGCGCGTCCCTTAAGGATCCGAGGCGGTCGAGATTGACCTTCGAGTCGGGAGTGACCCCCTCCCCTCCCCCGACCAGCACCGTCTCGACCTCATGGCCTCTCTCGCCGAGGATTCGGGCAGCCACCAGACCGTCGCCTCCGTTGTTTCCCTTGCCACAGACGACGAGGATTCGCTGCCCTGCCTGAACGAGGCTCTCAGTCTTGCCGGCCAGAGCGATTCCCGCCGTCTCCATCAGATCGAGAGAGGGCACGCCCTGATCCTCGATCGCCCAGCGATCGTCCTCGCGCATCTGCGCGGCATCCAGACACGGATCCAGCCAATCTGCGGTCACTCCGACCAGCCTAGGACCAAAGGCACTCAGCTGGTGGCAGACGAAACCCGCGCCAAAGCAATCGCACCGGCCACATCTCTCGAATGGGTGAGAGAGATGGATATCTCGAGTCCTCTCGAGAGAGCGGAGGCAGACGCCCGCCCACTGAGCTCCACTTGGGGGGCACCCTCGCCATCGGTGAATACCTCTACCTGCGACAGGGGTATCCCCTTCTCGCCCAGAGCCTTGACCACTGCTTCCTTGGCGGCGAACCTCGCTGCCAGGTGCCTGCCGGGCCGAGCGTGACGGCTGGCGTAGGCGATCTCCCCCTGACTGAAGATCCGCTCGGCCAGACCAGGGCGCCGATCGAGCGCCGCCTCGATCCGATCGATCTCGATCAGGTCGATACCGACTCCACCTCCAAGCCCCGGCTCCACGGCTACTCGACCGTGACCGTCTTTGCCAGATTGCGTGGTTGGTCCACGTTCATCCCGTTGAGTCGGGCGACGTGGTACGCGAGCAACTGCAGGGGGATGATCGCGAGGATCGGCTGCAGGATCCAGTCCGTCTCGGGCACGAAGACCGTCTCGTCCGCCACCCTCGAGACCTCATCGAAGCCCCGAGTAGCCACTGCGATCACGTCAGCACCGCGCGCCCGCACCTCCTCGACGTTCGACAGGATCTTGCCCAGGACCGGACTCTCGGTCGCCACGCAGATGACGGGCGTTGACTCGTCGAGCAAGGCGATGGGGCCGTGTTTCATCTCGCCAGCCGCATACGCATCCGCGGGTATGTAGGAGATCTCCTTCAGCTTCAGTGCTCCCTCGAGGCAGATCGGGAGGCCGATGTGGCGGCCGAGATAGAGGAAGAACCTCCTGTGCCGCTCGCGCTCCGCGATCGCGAGGACCCGATCGTTGGTCTCGCGGATCGTCTCGCCGATCAACGAGGGGAGATGCTTCAGGCCCGCCACCAACTCGTCGTTCCGCTCGGTACTGAGGGTGCCCCGGATCTCGGCAAGCCAGAGTCCGAGCAGGTACATACACGCGACCTGGCTGACGAACGTCTTCGTGGCGGCAACCCCCACCTCCAGGCCAGCACGGGTGAACAAGACCGCGTCAGCATCGCGGGTGGCCTGGCTCCCCATGATGTTGGTGATGGCGAGGACCTTGGCACCGCGCTCACGAGCGAGCCTCATCGCAGCAAGGGTGTCAGCAGTCTCACCGGACTGGGTGATCCCGATGACAAGATCATCCTCGTTGACGACTGGATCGCGGTACCGGTACTCGGAGGCAATGTCCATCTCCACCGGGACCCTCGCCCAGGTCTCGATCGCGTATCGCCCCACCAGACCTGCGTGATAGCTGGTGCCGCAGGCCACGATGACTATCCGCTTGATCCCCTTGACGAATTCATCCTCGAATCCGAGCTCCGAGAGATCGACTGCATCGGCTTCGTGCAGCCGGTCAGCGATCGTCTCCGCTACCGCGTCCGGCTGTTCGTGGATCTCCTTCAGCATGAAGGTCTCGAAACCCTCCTTCTCAGCAGCCGCAGCGTCCCAGGTGACCTCCTCGGTCTCCCTCGCGACCTCCTTGCCCTCTCCGTCCAGGACCTTCGCCGTTCCGGGGCCCAGGGTCACCACCTCTCCGTCTTCGATGCTCAATGCGTTCCGTGTCTCGGCGAGGAAGGCGGGGATGGCCGAGGCCACGAAGGTTTCCCCCTCTCCGATTCCGACGATCAGAGGGCACTCCTTCCTGGCCGCGACCAGCTCGTCCGGCCGCGATGAGCACATGGCCACGAACGCGTAGTGGCCTCGAAGCTCGGCGAACGCCGCTCGCACTGCAGTTGTCAGATCCCCGTCGTAGTGGCGCTCGATCAGATGTGCGACGACCTCTGCGTCGGTTTCAGATGTGAACGAGTGGCCCTGATCGCCCAACTCCTGCCGGAGTTGGGCGTGGTTCTCGACGATTCCATTTAGAACGATCTGGATCTCGCCGTTGCAGTCGGTGTGCGGATGCGTGTTCTCCTCGGTAACCCTTCCGTGGGTAGCCCAGCGTGTGTGGGCAATCCCCGTGCTCGCCTGAGAAAGTACGGTGGTGGTGGTAACGGCACCTCCTTGCGCCTGCGCAGACATCTCACTGTCTACTGCGGCGCGGAGATTGGCGAGATTGCCGACGGCACGGACACTCTCGATCTCGCCGTCTGAGCCGAGCAGGGAGAGACCTGCCGAGTCATAGCCTCGGTATTCGAGGCTTTCGAGACCGGCGAGCAATAGATCCCGGCACGGGCGTGGCCCTACGTATCCGACTATTCCGCACATCGCTTGGACGACAGGGTAGTGGCCGCCTCTGCCGCGAGCGGCAGCAGTGGTTCAAGCGGTTGGCGAGAGCTCCGCTGTGGCCACCGCGACGAGTCGTTCGAGGAGTTCCGCACACCGATCCTCACCGGGGGCCTCGACCATGATGCGCAGGAGTGGCTCCGTACCGGATTTGCGTACGAGCACCCTGCCTTCGCCGGCCAGGTCCTCTTCGACCGCCGCAACCTCCGCCCAGAGGGATTCGGCTCCGTCGACCGCCGCGGGGTCGGAGATCTCGACATTGCGTAGCCCCTGGGGGAGTCTCTCGAAGGATTCTGCTCCGGCGAGTGGCTTGCCACCGAGAGCGCTCAACAAGAGGAGCGCGGCGGCGATTCCGTCTCCTGTCGGGGAAAACCGACGCCAGATGATGTGGCCAGACTGCTCTCCGCCCAACTGCCAGTCGCGCTCGGTCAAGGCTGCAGCCACGTGCCGATCGCCGACGGGGGTCTCGGTGATCTCGATCCCCGCCTCGGCCATCGCGCGTCGGAAGCCGAAGTTGGACATGACCGTCACCGCAATCCCGCCGCCGAGGTCACCGCTGCGGGACAGCGATCGGCCTACGATCGCCAGCAGCTCGTCCCCGTCGTATACCCGGCCCGAACCATCCACCGCGACCACCCTGTCCCCGTCGCCGTCGAAGGCGAACCCCACGGCAGCGCCGTTTTCCTCCACAGCGGAGGAGAGCGCCTCGGGATGCTGAGAACCACAGCCGAGATTGATGTTCTTGCCATCGGGCTCGGTGAATATCTCGACGACCTCTGCACCCGTCTGCCGAAAGGCTTCCGGTCCGGCGCGGAAAGTCGCACCGTTGGCGCAGTCGAGGACCACGGTCGTTCCCGAGAGGTCCAGCGGAAATGACACCCCGACCTCACGGAGATAATCGCCGAGTCCGCCTTCGAGTTCGAGCACCCGGCCGATCGGGCGTTCTCCAGCTCCAACGGCTCCGGGATCGCTCACCAGAGCAGTCATCTTCTCCTGAGCCTGATCGGTCAGCTTTCCCCCATCGGGTCCGAAGAACTTGATGCCGTTGTCCTCGAAGGGGTTGTGCGAAGCCGAAACCACGGCCCCGAGGTCGAAGCCGAGTTTGCGAACCAGGATCGATGCGGCCGGAGTCGGAAGGACCTCCCCCTGGATCGCATCACCTCCCCCCTCACAGATGCCTGCGGCCAGCGCCGAAGCGAGCATGGGACCTGATTCGCGAGTGTCGCGCACGATCAGAACTCGAGGTCGATCCGATTCGGATCCGAGTGCAGCGGCGCGGCCCAGTGAAGTTGCGAGCTCGGCGGTCAGGAAGTCCCCCGCCTTCCCTCGGACACCATCGGTGCCGAAGAGATCCGACACGATCAGCGCTTGGAGAACTGCGGGCGCTTACGCGCCTTCTTCAGACCCGCCTTGCGCCGCTCCTTGACCCGGGCGTCTCTGGAGAGCATTCCCCGACGCTTGAGTTCTTGACGAAGCGCGGGATCGATCTCGCAAAGTGCACGCGCAATTCCATGACGCACCGCGGATGCCTGGCCTGAGATCCCGCCGCCGTGGACGCGAACCCTTACGTCGACATTTCCCTCGTATCCGGTCTGGGCCAACGCCTGCATCGCGACCGTGCGCAGATACGGGCGCGGGAAATACTCTTCCAGCGGACGCTCGTTGACCTTGAACTCGCCGCCTCCCTGACTGAGGATCACCCTTGCGACCGAGGACTTGCGTTTACCCGTCGCCATGAACCGGGCGTCTGCGGAAAGCTCCGTCGGCTTGACCTCGATCGGCTTGTTGCGCGCTTCGATCTGAGCCTCGCGCTCGGCGCGCTCCTCGGCCTCGGCCTCCGCACGCGCTCTCTCCTCCGCGTCCATCTCGACCTCCGGCTCCTCGATCGCAATCGGATCGAGCTCGGCACCGGGCACGGCTTCCTTCTTCTCGTCCTTCTGACCCTCCTTCGAGGGCTTCTTGCCGCTGGGCACCTTCTTGGACTCGACGGGCGGAGCCTCTTCAGAAGCGGACTGTTCTCCGGACTGAGCCTCTGGAGCGTCGTTCGCCGACGGAGTCTCGTCGTTTTCCGGCTGCTTCGGTTCGTCGCTCACGCTTCTATCTCCATCTCGGTCGGGGATTGTGCCTCATGCGGATGCTCTGGCCCTGCGTAGACCTTCAACTTGGTCAGTTGTTGCCGAGAGAGCCTGTTGCGGGGCATCATCCCCTTGACGGCCTTGCGGATGACCTCTTCGGGCTGCCGGTCGAGCATCTCCGACAGGGTCCGGGAACGAATTCCGCCCGGGTATCCGGAGTGACGCCAGTAGCGTTTGTCGTTGAGCTTGTTGCCTGTGACACGGATCTTCTCTGCATTCACGACCACCACGAAGTCGCCAACGTCCACATGCGGCGTGTAAGTGGGCTTGCGCTTGCCACGGAGGAGATCGGCGATCTGGGTCGCGAAACGGCCCAGGGTCTTCCCCTCGGCATCTACCACGACCCAAGTGCGGTCACGGTCAGTGTTTTTTGCTTGGTAGGTCTTCATCTGGAAGAGGCCACCCCTGGATCAGCGTCGAAACCGAACAGGCGCGGCTGCGCGATGATAGCCGCCGAAGGCCCGAGCCGCAGGAGAGGGGTTGGAGGCTCGCAAGCCGAGGCCCACCTGGGAGAGGATCAGGCGGCATGGAGAGGTCGGCGGGGCACTGATGTAGGCTTCTGAACACAACGCTCAATTGACCGAGATCAGATCTCAGTCGAGCGGGGGAACCACTCGGATATCCGGACCTCGGAGTAAGCCTCAGGAAGGTCCGAAGGGTATCGGGGGCGAATCGCACATATACCTGCGTAGCGCCAACTTTTCGGCGCGAGCCCGACAGCTAACCCCGTAGGCAGTGGAAAAGTGGATCGAAACAGAACGAAAAAGGGAATCTCGAGCAGGCTCCGGGCGGGTACCGCCGGAGTTGTCTGCCTGCTCTGCCTCGGCGCGGGCTCTGCGAGCGCCGGAGCCGCAGGTGTCATCACCCCCGGCGAACCCAAGATCACCGATGTCAACTGCCTGAGCAAGTGCATAAAGACTCGAGTGGGAATCGCGGGTTCGACGGTGAAGATCCTCGGAGACGACCTCGGCCAGGTCGAGGCAGTCTCCTTCCAGACCAGAGACGAAGCGAGAGTGACGGACCGTTCGCCGACGGTTCGTCAGGACGGCGTGGTGCTCTCGAAGATCCCGCAAGGAGCCGTGAGCGGGACGATCAGGGTGATCGACCTATACGACCAGAAGGCCGACTCCAAGGTGGTGTTCAAGATCGGGACCAAGAAGGACCTCGAAGAGGCTCAGTCCGGATGGATATTTCCCGTCAGAGGACCGCATACCTACGGAGACGGAATAGGCGCGGACCGGGGAGATCACTCCCATCAGGGCCAGGACGTACTTGCCGACTGCGGCACCCGGCTGGTCGCTGCGAGAGGCGGAAAGGTCGAGTACAACGCCTATCAGGCATCGGGCGCTGGCTACTACGTGGTCATCGACGGTGCCGAGACTCCGTACGACTTCGTCTACATGCACCTCGCCAAGCGATCGCCGGTCAAGGAGGGGTCCACGGTCACCACAGGACAGAAGATCGGCGTGGTTGGGACGACGGGCTCATCGTCAGCTTGCCACCTCCACTTCGAGGTCTGGACGGCACCGGGTTGGTACAACGGAGGGAACTTCAGCAAGAGCGTCACCAAGATGCTCAAGGAGTGGGACAGCTTCTCCTGAGTCCAGTGACTCGGAGTGGACTCTGGCTCACTCCCACTCGATAGTGGCGGGCGGCTTGGATGAGACGTCCAAAGCGACTCTGTTCACGCCCGGCACTTCGTTGATGATCCTGCTCGAGACCTTCTCCAGCAGGTCGTAGGGAAGGCGCGCCCAATCGGCGGTCATCGCGTCGTCCGAGGTCACTGCACGGATCACGATCGGATAAGCGTACGAGCGCTCGTCGCCCTGGACCCCTACCGACCTGACCACCGGCAGGACGCAGAATGACTGCCACAAGGTCCGGTAGAGGTCTGCCGCCCGAACCTCTTCCTGCAGAATCGCATCGGCCTCTCGCAATATGTCGAGCCGTTCCCGTGTGACCTCACCGCCAACGATCCTGATCCCGAGACCCGGTCCCGGGAACGGCTGGCGCCAGACGAAACGCTCAGGGAGACCCATCTCGGCGGCGACCGCTCTGACCTCGTCCTTGAACAGGGTCCGGAGCGGCTCCACCAGATCGAACTCGAGATCTTCCGGCAGCCCCCCGACGTTGTGATGGGACTTGATGGTCGAGGCGGCATGACCGTCGCCTCCAGACTCGATCACATCCGAGTAGAGGGTTCCCTGGACCAGATAGTCGGCGTCGGCGATCTTCGCCGCCTCCTCCTCGAACACCCTGATGAACTCCTCGCCGATGATCTTGCGCTTGCGCTCGGGCTCGGTCTCTCCAGCGAGTTTCTCGAGGAATCTGTCAGAAGCATCGACATGGATCAATGGCACTTGCAACTGGTCGCGAAACGCTGTCACCACCTGCTCGGCCTCGTCCTTCCTCATCATGCCGTGGTCGACGAAGACACATGTGAGCTGGTCACCGATCGCCCTGTGGACCAACAGCGCCGCCGTTGCAGAATCGACCCCGCCGGAGAGTCCGCAGATCGCATGCCCCTCTCCTACCTGCGCGGCTATCGCCTCGACCTGTTCGGTGATGACCGAAGCTGGCGACCATTCCTCGGTACACCCTGCGACATCGCGAAGGAAGCGCGTGAGGATCTCGGTTCCGTACGGGGTGTGCACGACCTCTGGGTGGAACTGGATGCCGTAGAGACCTCTGGCTGGATCCTCACAGGCTGCAACCGGCGATTCAGGACTCGACGCGAGTGCCGTGAATCCGGGCGGCGGCTCGAAGACCGTGTCCCTGTGACTCATCCAGCACTGCTGGGTGGCCGGGGTCCCCGCCATCAACCTCCCGGGTTCCAGCACCTCGAGCGTAGTCCTGCCGAATTCGCCTGCCTCCGCCTGTTCGACCCGACCGCCGAGCTCGTGGACCATCAACTGCATCCCGTAACAGATTCCCAGTACCGGGACACCGAGTTCCAGGAGTTCGGGCCGCAGGGTCGGTGCACCATCGGCATAGACCGAAGCCGGGCCGCCCGAGAGGACTAGTGCCTTCGGCTTCCGGGACTGGATCTGCTCTACCGGCACGTCGTGTGGCAGGAGTTCACTGAACACCCCGCACTCCCGGATCCGCCGTGCGATCAGCTGCGAGTACTGACCGCCGAAATCGAGGACCAGAACTTCCTCGTGCGACGAGGAGCCAGCGGGAACCGAGTCCGCATCCGCGCCAGCTGTGGCGGCGGGAGCGGAACCCTCAGTCATCGTCGGCGGCTACCCCTGCGGCAACGGCTGCCCGACCGTTCGAGCCCATACCGACGGACTGCTGGCGCTGAAGGGCTTTACCTTCGGACTGCAAGGCAGGGGCGACCATCACCTCGGCCCGGTGGAAAGCGGGGATGTCTTCGTAACCGCAGGTCGCCATCGAGGTACGGAGAGCGCCCATCAGATTGAAGGTTCCGTCGTTCTCCTTTGCGGGCCCGAGCAGGATCTCCTCGAGGGTGCCGTCCTGATGGGTGGCCACCCTGGTCCCCCTCGGCAGCGAGGGGTGGAAGGTCGCCATCCCCCAATGGAATCCACGGCCGGGGGCTTCCTTGCCTCTGGCCAGCGGCGAGCCGATCATCACGGCGTCGGCGCCACAAGCGATCGCCTTCGAGATGTCGCCGCCGTTTCGCATACCGCCGTCGGCGATCACGTTGCAGTACTGGCCGGTCTCCATCATGTGTTGGCTCCTCGCGGCAGCCACATCGGCGATTGCGGTTGCCTGAGGAACCCCGATTCCCAGAACCCCCCGGGTAGTGCAGGCTGCCCCCGGGCCGACACCGACCAGAACCCCGACAGCGCCGGTGCGCATCAGATGTAGACCTGTGTTGTAGGACGCGCAGCCACCTACAACACAGGGGATGGGGAGACCACTGATGAACTCCTTGAGGTTGAGTGGTTCCGAAGTATTGGAGACGTGCTCCGCCGAGATCACGGTCCCCTGGATGACCAGGATGTCGAGCCCCGCGTCGAGCGCCTCCTGATGCCACGAGGTGACCTTCTGAGGGGTCAGCGACCCACACGCCACAGCACCCATCGCCTTGATCTCCTCGACTCGCCTGCCGATGAGCTCGGGCTTGACCGGCTCCGCGTAGATCTCCTGCATCATCCGCGTCGCCTTCTCGACGGGAGCCTCGGAGATCTCCTGGAGCCGCTCGTCCGCGTCTTCGTACCTGCACCAGATCCCCTCGAGGTTCAGTACTGCCAACCCACCCAGGTTCCCGATCACACCTGCGGTCTCTGGGCTGACCACACCGTCCATCGCAGAGGCGAGTAGGGGTAGCTCGAATCGGTACGGGCCCAAGGTCCAGGTGATGTCGATCTCGTCGGGGTCGCGGGTCCGACGCGAGGGGACGATTGCGATGTCGTCGAAGCCGTAGGCCCGGCGGGCCTTCTTTCCTCTTCCGATTTCTACTTCCACGCCGCCACCCTATGAACGTTCGCGGACGAAAAAACCCCGGCAGGCCGGGGCGGGACAGAGGTGAAGCCAAGCGATTCGAACTGGTGTGTGCGCTGGTCGATCAACCTCGATCGATCATAACAACCACCTTCCGACTCCCCCTGAAGGTCGGTCAGGCCACGGGAGCGACTGCGATGCTCTCGATCTCGACCGAGGGAACCAGCCTCTCGACCTCGGCCACATCCACCGTGCCCGCACCGAAATGCTGGGTCGACTCGGCGCCGCATGCGACGGCGTACCTGAGACATTCTTCGGGGGTCGCACCGTCGTAGCGGCGGGCGACGAACCCGGCGAGTAAAGCGTCCCCCGAACCGACGGTCGACACGGGGTCCAACTCCGGGGCGGAAACCTCCCAGACCTCCCGCCCACCTTCTACCCCGAGCGACGCGACGCAGCCACGTTCGCTCGTGATCAGTGCTTCCCGTGCACCCAGGGAGACCAACTCGTCCAGCCCAGCCACCATCTCGCTGCGATCCGCGAACTCGTGACCCACTGCCTCCTCCGCCTCGAGCTGGTTCGGTGTCACCGCCTGCGGTCGGGCCCTGAGACCGACGCTGAGTGGCTCACCTTCGGCGTCGAGGATGGTCTCCACCCCGAGCGCGTTGAGCTCCGTAACCAGATCACCACAGAACTCGGGGGGAACCGACGGAGGCAGGCTGCCGGCGATCACGCAGATCCTTGCGCCCCTCGCGAGATACATCAGCTTCTCGCGGAAACGCTCCAGTTCTTCCTGGGTGACATCCGGACCGCGTTCGTTGATCTCGGTCTGTTCACCCGTGGTCGGATCCACCACCGCGAGGTTCGTTCGGGAATCCCCATTGATCCAGGTGAAGTCGGTCAGGATGGACTCCTCAGCGAGTCGTTCCATCAGCCGCGCGCCGGTTGGCCCACCGGCAAGACCGGTGGCGATCACAGGGCGGCCGAGGAGCATCAGGCTCCTGGCGATATTCACGCCTTTACCTCCGGCGAAGGTGCTCGCCTCTACCGCTCGGTGCCTGTGGCCCTGTCGGAAGCTCGGCACGGCGACGGTGCGATCGATTGCGGCGTTGAGAGTGACTGTGAGGATCATGGCTGCAGGTTGGCATTATCACCCCTGCGGGAACGATTGCGGAAGATCAGGATGATCCCGACTAGCAAAAGCACGAATCCGATGGGTATGAGGATGAGTGGCGAGAGAACCAGCGTCCTGACCTTCTCTCCCAGAGTGGCAGCCGGGGCAGCTGCGCCGGTGATCAGCGGAGCGGTTGCCGCAGGCTCGCCATCGACCGTGACGGTCACGCGCCCCACCCTTTGACCCTTGGCGACCGGGCCGACTATCTCGTCAGGGGAGTCAGCCTCGACCCTGACCTCTTGGTCGTCCCGGGCCAGAACCGGAAGGGTCTCCGCCGCAACGAGGGGTATCCGGGCGTCGCGGTAATCGAGCCCACTGGAGACGACCTGCTCGCCCGAACTCACAGGAACTTCCTTTCGGTATCGGGAGAATCCCCACCCGAGCAACTCGAGGCTGGCCGCGTTCCTGGCCGCTTCGTTCGGGGACCCCAAGACCACGGAGATCAGCGTGGTGTTGTCGCGGGTCCCCGCTGCGACCAGGTTGTATCCGGCGCTGCTGGTGTAGCCGGTCTTCACCCCGCTGACCCACGGCTTGCTCAGCACCAAGTTGTTTCGGTTGAGCAACCTGAGTTTGCGGGTGCCCGACCTGACCGTCTGGCTCTCGGTGTCGACGATCTTCGCGAGCAGTGGGACGCTGAGCACAGCCCTGGCCAACTCGGCGAGATCACGAGCACTCGAATAGTTGCCTCGCTCGTCGAGACCGATCGGAGTCGAGAAATTGGTGTGGACGAGGCCGAGGCTGCGTGCACTTGCGTTCATCTCGGCGACGAAACGCTTCTCACTGAAAGGCTTGATCCTCGAGACGGCATAGGCCGCGTCGTTGCCGCTCGGCAGCAGGAGCGCGTAGAGCAGATCTCTGACCGATATCCGATCTCCGCCCTGGAGGCCCGCGAGGGACTCGCCCGGCGAACCCCGGTATCCCGGAACCCGAACGACATCTCGGGGTTCGAAGAGCTGACTCGCCACATATGCGGTCATCATCTTCGTGGTGCTGGCGATCATTCGCTCCGAGTCCGCAGACCGGGCAGCGAGCACCTCTCCATCTCGTCCATCGACAAGTATCCAGGCCTTGGCGTCGACGCTCGGGGGCTTGGCTCCGTAACGCGGACCATCGGACTCCTTACGCTCCCTCTCCTTCTTCGCCTTGCCTGAACCCTCCCTCTCGCCTTCCTGCCGTGCGGCGCCAGCTGGCGCGAGGAAGACCCCCGCGAAGATGGATGCGCAGACGACGAGACAGCTCGGGGCCAGCCAGAGGGGCCGGAGTCGCCGTCCTCCGGTCGGCCCGCCGCTGGCGCGGCCGCTGCTGCAAGAGCCGGTACTCACACGATCCCCGTCAGCGCAGCCTGATCTTCTCGCCGATGACGAGAGTCTGCGGATCCAGTTGGGGGTTCAGTTCCTGAAGGGTCTCCTGTGGCACACCCGTAGCCGCGGAGATGAGGATCAGGGTGTCCCCCTCCTTCACGACGTAGAACCCCTTCGCCACCGCCCGCTCGCCTGCAGGGGTGGTGGGCTCGGTGCTGGTCTGCGGAGCTGGAGTCACCAGATCATCCGACCCAGTGGAACTGGAATCCCCACCGCCGATAGCGAATATCGCGAGGACGGCTATGAATACGAAAATCAGTGTGAGGATCGCGGCGATCCGGGTGATCTGACTGTTCGCACGACTCTCCATGGCGACCGATGGTAGACCCGCCGTAAGCGGCCAATCCCCTCTTCAGGCAGTGAGGCTCCAGAGTGTGTCTCTAAGTTCCTCGGCAGCAGCGGCGGGGTCGGGGGCACCGGCGATCGACCTCGACGAGGGGACGAGGATCGACGCCGGCTTGCCTGGCACCAGAGCCGACACCAGATCTTCGGGTTCGCCGCCCTGGGCACCAACTCCCGGAAGCAGGAAGATCGAGCGGGGCATCAGCTCCCGCAGCCGTGCCATGTGCTCGGGCGCGGTAGCCCCTATCACCGCTCCCATCCCGCTCAGGCCGGACTCGCCGCCCGCGAGCGCTTCAGCCCGCTCGTCGACCAGGGCGGCGAGTCTCTCGTGCAGTGGATCGGCGCCGCCCTCCGAGTCCTGAATCGCGGCAGCTCCGGGGTTGGAGGTCCGAACCAGGGCGAAGATCCCTGCTCCAACGGGCGCGGCCGCGTCTACGAAGGTGTCGAGTGAGTCCCCGCCCAACATCGGGTTGACCGTGAAGGAGTCCGCAGCCAACCCCTCGACATCGCCCCACGGGGTTGCGGTCGAACCCACCATGGACTGCCCGTAAGCTGCGGCCGAGATCGGCACGTCCCCGCGCTTTCCGTCGACGACGGTCAGCAGGCCGGCCCCTCTCGCGCCGTCGAGAACACTGGCGAGAGCCGACCAGCCCGGTGCTCCCAATCGCTCGAAGCAGGCAACCTGAGGTTTGACCGCAACGCACGATCCGCCCGCTGACTCGATCAGATCGAGACAGTGAGTGGCCACCGCATTGGCAGCTCGCTCAGCCGGCGTATCGCCGGGTGGGTCTGGACCATCACGCAGCGCTGCCGGATCAGGGTCCAATCCGAGGCAGACCTGACTGCGACGCTCTTTCGTGAGCGCCGCCAGTCGGTCGGAAAAGGGCCCGATCGCGGGCAGGGGTTATCCCCCCTTGACGATCTGCTTCAGCTTGGAACCTGCGGAAAACCGCGGAACCTTGCCGCCCTGAATCATGATCCTCTCACCGGTCCGAGGGTTGACACCCTGGCGGGACTTACGCTCAGCAACGCTGAACTTCCCGAACCCGGTGAATGTGACGGACCCGCCGGCACGAAGAACATCCGTAACCGTGTCGAGAACCGCGTGGAGCGCTTCATCTGCTTCCTTCTTGCTCCCCATGCGGGAATCGCGGGACAACTGCTCTATGAATTCGGCCTTGGTCATCTATTTCTCCTTCAGTTTGGAGTCGCGAAACCGTAACAATGCCTCCGGCGGCGAAAATCCGCATCAGCTGCGAGCTGGCGGATCGACCACCCTGCTGCGGCCGCGTGGAGCTATATCGATCAGTGATTCGGCAGCTTCGAATAGGCCCCGGCCGTGTTCACTTTCGCGCGGATATGCCTCCGCCCGCCCGCCCGGTCCGCTGACGCGGGCGAACGGCCGACGGCGCTGTCGCCGTCTGCGCAGGTAGGCGGCGGCATCATCCGCATAACCGGACATCCGATCCAGCAGGAGCCTGTGTGGCTTTGGAGGCACGACTCAGGCTCCTGCCCCGGCGGGATCCGGGGATCGCAGACCCGACTCTCCCCGGGCGTCGCGGATCGCGGCTCGGAGGTCGAAGAACACCAGCGACGAGAGACAAAACCGCTCGAAAACCGCCACGGCATGGAAATCCCCTTCGCGGACCAGGAAAGCCTCGCCGTTCTCGGTCGCGACGTGAGCGTGAGTCGCACCGCCGCCCGCGACCGGAGTCGCGTCTACAGCGGCGATCATCGCGCCGGCCGGCGCCTTCCAAGCGGACGGATCGCCCGTGGCCGCCACCACCTCGCCCCGGGCGTCGAGGATGGCGCAACCGCGCATCAACGGGGAGATCTCCATCAGATAGGCGACCGACCTTTCGGCGGTGACTGGACTTGGGTCCGGCATCAAGAGCAAAATAGCGGTCGTGACACTTGGCAAAGCATCGTGGATCGTGGTGGTGGCCCTCTGCGCAGTCGGGACGCTGCTGCTGGCTCTGACCGGCTACAGCGGATACAGCGTCGTGGCGGCTGCCGTCGGCATCTCCGCCGCGATCAACCTGACCTGAAGGGACCCTCCGCGGACTCGCCGTCTCGGTCCTTGACCGATGACTCGGGCTCGACGTGGATCAGCACCTCGGATCCCCCCATCTCCGATTCGATCGCGTCACGAAGCCGGTGGGCGAGTTCGTGTGCCTTCTCGAGACTGGTTCCGGAGCGGAACTGCACGTGCATCTCGACGTACCGACGCGAACCGGCTTTGCGGGCACGGAGCTTGTGATACCCGGCCATCTCGGCCGGTCGGTTCGAGGCGATCATCCTCTCGATCGCATCCATCTCCTCGGGTGGCGGCGCCAGGTCCATCAGGTCCATCACGGCTCGCCAGGTGATTCGTGCACCCGTATACGCAATCCAGACCGCGATCAGGATCGCGACGATCGAGTCGAAGGCCGCGTTGCCTGTGATCTGGACCAGGATCAGACCGACCAGGACTGCAACCGACGAAAGCGAATCGGCCTGCAGATGGGTCGCGTCTCCCTCCAGCGCAGGAGACTCGTGTTTGCGAGCCTGCCGGAACAGGAACGAGGCAACGAGAGCGCTGCCGACGATCGAGAAGGCGATTACCCCGATCCCCAGACCGATCGACTGGACCTCGGACCCCGACTCCAGGCGTCTTACCGCCTCGACGACGATCACGACAGACGCGACGATGAGCAGGAAACCCTCGAAGGCAGCGGCGATGTTCTCGGCCTTCGCGTGGCCGTAGGGGTGCTCTGCGTCCGCTGGCTCGTCGGCTTTGCGGACCGAGACGAAGGCGATCACCGCGGCAACGAGATCCATGATCGAGTGCAGCGCCTCGCTGATGATCGCCACCGAGCCGGTGATCACTCCGACCGCCACCTTGAGCGCGATCAGCAAGAGGTTGTAGGCGATCGACACACCGGCGGCGGATGCCTTCGAGAAGGTCAACGTCCTTCACCCTCGAGCAGGTTCTGGAGTGCAGCGATTGCGACTCCTCGATGGCTGATCGCGTGTTTCTCGTCGGGGGTGAGTTCGGCCATCGTCCGCACACCGTCCCCTTCGGAGGGGACGAAGGCAGGGTCGTACCCGAACCCTCCAGAGCCTCGCGGGACATCGACCAGTTCTCCCTCGCAGCGCCCCTCGACCACCCACTCCGATCCATCGGGGGTGACCAGCGCGAGGGCGCAGACGTACGCGACCCTTCGGTCATCCTCGCCCGCGAGCGCGCCGATCAGCTTGTCGAGATTGGCCTGATCGGTTGCGTCCTCCCCCGCGTAGCGGGCCGACCTCACTCCCGGCAGGCCACCCAGCGCCGCAGCCTCGATCCCGGAGTCGTCAGCGAGGGCCGGGCGGCCAGCCGCGGTTGCGGCGGTTCTAGCCTTGACGAGAGCGTTCTCGGCAAAGGTCTCGCCATCCTCGGGCGGTAGCGCGACCTCCTCTGGCAAAGGGTCGAGATGAACTCCCTGCATCGCTTCGCCGAACTCTCTCAACTTGTGACCGTTGCGTGTGGCGACGACCAGAGAATCGAACGGAGCGGGGAGTCCCTTCCCGCTCATCCCTCCGGGAGGTTCCCGACCGCAGCCTCCTGAGCCGAGCGCATCACCGCGATGCCCCCTTCGGCAAGCGACATCAGTTCATCGAGAGACGCCCGGGAGAGTGGCGTTCGTTCAGCAGTGGCCTGGACTTCGACCAAACCCGAGTCGCCTGTCATGACCACATTTGCGTCTACCTCGGCACGGGAGTCCTCGGGGTAGTCGAGATCGCACAACCCCGAACCGTCGACGACGCCGACGCTGATCGCCGCCACCGACTGGGTCAAGGGCAGCGATTCGAGATCACCCGACTCGACCAGCGGCGCCAGCGCGAGTTGCAAAGCGACGAAACCGCCAGTTATCGATGCACACCGGGTGCCGCCGTCGGCCTCGAGCACATCACAGTCGACGTAGACGGACCGCTCCCCAAGGGCCTCGAAATCCACCACTCCTCGAAGAGAGCGCCCAATCAAGCGCTGTATCTCGACTCCACGTCCATCCTGCTTGCCGCTCGAGATGTCCCGTCGCTTCCGATCTCCCGTAGATGCCGGGAGCATCGCGTACTCGGCCGTTACCCATCCTCTGCCCCGCCCTTCCATCCAACCGGGGACCGAATCAGAGACGGAAGCAGTGCATATCACCCTCGTGCCGCCTACCGAGATCAGAGCGGAGCCATCTGCTGTGCTGACGAACCCCGGGTCGATCGCTACCGGGCGTGTGTCGCCCGCTGCGCGCCCGTCCTCTCTATTCGTCGCGGCCATGCGCCGAGAGTCTAGGGCGACCCGCACGGTATTGACGCCGGACGAGCCGCCCTTGGTCCTCTCAGCGGAAGGTGACCTTGCTCACCGCACCCCTGATCTTGTCCACGATGGTCGAGGCGAGCTCGAGTCCTTGACGACCCTGGAAGCCCTGCATCGCCGCGACCATCCCGACCATCAGCAGAGCGACCAGGAGGATCAGCCCGACGTACTCGACCGTCCCCTGCCCGTTCTGGTCGGCAGTGAGCCTGGTCAGCCTGTTGCCCAAACGGCCCGCTGCGATCTGGGCCTTGACGAAGATCTTCTGCATCTTCGACACTCCTTTCGTCTCGCTTTTCGTGAGTTCGCACACTGACTGCGAGAGGGTCACCCGTGACGCTGCTTGGGTGAAGGATCTGGAACTGACGGCAGACGCGGCCAATAGGCTGGCTGCAATGCGGGCACTCGTGGTCACCAACCTCTATCCGTCCGAGGCGAGACCGCGTCTCGGACGCTTCGTCAGAGATCAGGTGGAAGAGATACGTCGGCTCGGCGCGGAAGTCGACGTGTTCACCTTCCCTCTCGGAGCACGGTCTTATCTGAAGGCTCCTCGCGACCTGCGCAAGATGCTTCGCTCTGCCCGCTACGACGTCGTCCACGCTCACTATGGGCTCTGTGGCTGGGTGGCGGAGCGAGCGGGGGCCCGCCCGTTGGTGGTCACGTTCCACGGAACGGATATCAGACACTCTGCGGTCGGACCGCTCTCCCGGCGAGTCGCAAGACGGGCCGAGGTCGCCGCGGGCGCCTCCCTCTCCTGCTTCCGCCGTGAGGCCGGCAAGCGCGGCCTGCCCCTCCTGGCCAATTCAGTTGTGCTGCCCTGCGGCGTCGATACCAGCCGCTTCCGCCCGGGCTCGAGGATCGAAGCCCGGAAGTCCCTGGGCCTCGAGCCAGACGGGCGGTATCTGCTCCTCCCCGCCGATCCGAATCGCGCCGTAAAGCGAGCGGACCGGGCACGGGCAGTGGCCGAGGACACGGAGTCCGAACTGCTGACCGCAGGTGAGGTGGATCCCGAGCGGATGCCGGATCTGATCAAGGCCAGTTCAGCGGTGCTGATCACCTCGGACAGCGAGGGCTTCGGCCTCGCTGCACTGGAATCGCTTGCCTGCGGCGTGCCGGTCTTCTCGACTCCGGTCGGTGTCGCCCCTTTTGCGGTAGCCGGGATCGAGGGCTGCCTCGTGGAGGAGTTCGATCGTTCCGTCTGGGCCGAAGCAGCGCGAGACGCGCTGGAGAAGAGGACTGAGCCGATCGATGCGATGGATCGCGTCGGACCGTTCACCGCTCGACGGATGGCGGAGAGGGTGCTCTCCGCCTGGGAGGGGATGGTCGACTGAGACCCCACGGAAGCGGACGCATCGATGTTTCGTAAAGTGAGCGGGTGATGGAGGGAGACGCACGAGGAACCCCCGGGGGTTCGGGATCGGAAGATCTCGACGCCACCATCGCTGCCCTGGAGGCCGAACTCGAGTCCGAACGGAAGTCGGCCGAGAAGTCGTTCGCCAGCGTCGAAGAGTCGCTCGACACCGGTGTCGAGACAGCCCCACCGGCTCCGCCGGCACCGCCGGCACCGTCGGATCAGGATCCTTGGGACGAACCCTTCGACGCCGGAGCCGCAAGTGGGTCGCCAGACGTGTCTCCTGTGACCCCCGACGTACGCTCGACGGCCGAGGAGGAACAGAGCATCGAACGGGTACGGCGTGAGATCGAGGACGACGCCGAGCGCCGGATCGAGTTCCGTACCGAGGCCGAGGTCGCTTCGGCTCGACTCGAGATGGAGGAGACGGTCAGGGAACAGGCTGCCGCAAATCTCGCTGAGCGGATAGAGGAGATCAAGGCTGCGGCTGAGCGCCGTGCCTTTCGTGAATCGCAGGAGAAGCAGGCGGCCATCGAACAGCGATTCCGTTCTGAGCTGGAAGCGACCGAGCAGGATCTCGAGCGAGAACGAAAGGGAGCTGCCCAAGCAGCCGAGGAGGCCGAGAAACGACTCGAGGGACTGGCCGAGAGGGTGGAGACCGCAGAGCGTCGAGTGGAGCAGGCCGAGGAAAACCTCGCTGCCGAGAGGACGAGGCTGGAACGAGACGCTGAGGAGAAGGTCGCCGCAGAGAGCAAGAAGATCGAGGCCGAATACGAGGCAAGAGTCGCGCGAGAAGTCGAAGCACGGGCCGAGAAGGAGCTGAAACGGATCGAATCCGAGCAGCAAAAGAGCCTCACCGCGAGCGAGACCGAACTCAAAGGGGACTACGCATCGAAGCTGTCCGAGGCCACCGCAAAGGCGGTCGAGAAAGCGAACCGCGATGCGGAATCCCGGATCGCAGAGTTCCAGAAGGATGCCGATGCCAAGATCTCCGCCGCCGAATCGGCTCGTGACGAAGCGGTCGCCAAGGCGACGGAAGCGGAGATCGAGCGAAAGTCAGCCGCATCGACGGCTCGCGAGCGCGCCGCCAAGTGGCTCAAGGGACAGGTTGGCTCTGTGCGGAGGGAATCGATTCGTGACCTGCGGAGCGAGAGCGATCTGGCGATCGCGGCTGCCACCGAGAAGGCGGCGCTCGAAGCCGATGCACGGCTAGCGAGCGAATCCGAGCGGTTGAATACCGAAGCCAAGAACAAGATCGAAGCGGCGAGAGACGATGCTCTTCGAGAGGCGCGTACCGAAGCAGAGGCATTGGCGGCGCCGCGCATCCAGGAGCTGGCCGCGGAGCTGGAGGAGGCAGCGAGCTCGCTCAGAGCGGCCGACCAGAAGCTCCAAGAGATGACAGCCCGCGCTCTGGCGGCGGAGGAACGTGCGGTCGAACTGGGCGACAAGAAGAAGCGGTCTCGCAAGGCTGAGAGAGACGAGGCGTTCGAGCTCGCCGCCAAACGAGCGGAGGATCTAGCAGTCAAGGCGAGTGCAGCCCAAGCCTATGCGACGGTGGCAGAGATCCGGAGCTCCGCCAAGCCGCAGGGTGAGTTCGTGCCTCCGGCGCCAAAGGCGAGGAAATCCGGCGCCAAGAAGTCAGCGGCGAAGAAGCCAGCCGCGAAGAAGACCGCTGCAAAGAAACCGGCCTCCACGAAGAAGTCAGCGGCGAAGAAGCCAGCGACCAAGAAGCCAGCGACCAAGAAGCCAGCGACCAAGAAGCCAGCGGCCAAGAAGCGGAGCGGTTCAGGAGCAAGGTCAGGTACCGCCTCGAAGCGAAGGAGCAAGGTCGACTTGGACGCAGCCACCTTCGAAGACTTCAGGGAGATGGGCATGTCGGTGACCCAGGCAACCAGGGTGATCGCCTACCGGGAGCGGGGAGCGAAGTTCGAGTCGGTCGACGACCTCGCGGAGGTCCCGGGAATATCCAAGAGTCTGCTGGACGAGTTGCGGAAGTCCCGTAACTAGTCGGATCTCTGAGCCCGCGATCTCCCTTCCCGGGTAGCCTGAACCTTCTGTCCGACGCGGAACGAGAATGCGATGTAGCAGTAATCGGCGGCGGGGCGGCCGGACTCTACGCTGCTCTCAGAGCGGCGGAGCGGGGAGCCAGGGTCACGCTGGTATCGCGGAAGACCCTCAGCGACTCATCCAGCTACTGGGCACAGGGCGGACTCGCGGCGGCGGTCGGCGCGGACGACTCTCCCGCCCTGCACGTCGAAGACACGATGCAGGCCGGACGCTCGGCCTGCAGACGCTCGGCGGCGGAACTGCTCGCAAACGATGCTCCGGAGGCCGTCGCCGAGCTCGAGCGTCGCGGGGTCGCATTCGATCGTGACGCTGAGGGCAATCTCGCTCTTGCACTGGAGGGAGGCCACTCGCGCAGACGGATCGTGCATGCCGGTGGCGCAGGCACGGGGCGTTGGATCACCGAGCGCCTTGCGGAACTCACGGCCGCAGAGGAGCGGATCGATCTGCTCGAGTCGTCTTCCGCTGTCGCGCTTTGGAGCGACGGTGACCGCTGCCATGGGGCCGTCCTCGAGGATGGGCTCCTCAAGGCGGGTTCGACGATCCTCTCGACCGGCGGAGCCGCTGCGTTGTGGCGCAGGACTACCAACCCCCGTGGTGCGGTGGGAGCAGGGCACGTGATGGCGGCGCATGCGGGAGCCGAACTGGCGGATCTTGAGTTCTGCCAGTTCCACCCGACCGCGCTGACCCTCCCGGGTTCCGAGTACGACGGAATGCTGGTCACCGAAGCGGTTCGCGGAGAAGGTGCGACTCTGACCGACTCTGCGGGTGAGAGATTCATCGACGAGCTCGCCCCACGAGACGAGGTCACCGTGGCGATCCTCGAGCGGATCGACCAAACCGGTTCCTCACACGTGGACCTCGACCTGCGCGGACTGGATCGGGATCGATTCCCGAATATCTTCGAAGGACTGTCGAGGGCGGGGATCGATGCTGAGACCCGACCCGTACCGGTGCTCCCAGCCGCGCACTACGCGATCGGCGGTGTCGCGACCGACCTCGAGGGCCGCAGCACTCTTCCAGGACTCTTCGCAGTCGGGGAGTGCGCGAGTACCGGCTTGCACGGAGCAAATCGACTTGCCTCCAACTCGCTCACCGAGTGCATCGTCCTCGGTGGGCGCGCTGCCGACGCGGCGGTGGATGAACTCCCGGACCCAGTCGCGCCCGCCCCTCCATCGGAATGGCGATTTACACCTCCTACCGAAGGAACTCGCGACGCCGTCTGGAAGCTCGCTGGCCCGTTGCGAGAGCCGGCAGATCTCGAGGAACTCCTGAACGACCCCTATCCGCTCGCCGTCGAAATTGCGCGCTCCGCTCTCTCGAGGGAGGAATCGAGAGGATGTCATCGCAGGACCGACCGAACCGCCCCCGACCCGGGGCTCGATCGCAGTCACTTGATCCACGCCGCCGACGGTGAGCTGCGCTGGGAGGAGTGGGAGTAGTCGGCTTTCGGCAAGCGCACGGACCTTGTGTCGATTGCGTACAAGTTGCAACAACTCGAAACCTTCTCTACCATCGGCGCGCCCCATGGCGCAGCATCTTCAGTTGGCCGTGGCGCGCCCCCCAAGTCCACCAACCCGAAATCGAGGCGAACTACAGATGCCGATTGCATATAAGGAATGGGCCGTAACGGTCCGGGCTCTCTCCGAGGGTGAGCAGTTGCTCACGGTCCAGAAGGGCGATCCTGACAGCCCTGATTCCCCACCGGACATCGAGCATGAACGCTTCTTCCTCTTTCCCACCTTCGACCACCAGAGGAACGATCTGGTTCGCGAATCGCACCACTCCGAGCTCGACCGTGCACTCGAAGAAGGTGTCTGGCCTGATGAGGACCCGCCGGCAAGGGCGCTGCTCCAAGACGGAGGTATTCCTCAGCCCGACCGGGTTCGTGTTCGCGCCTGGGCTGAGGTGACCGGGAGTATCAGGGCCGAAGCACCACACGCCCTCGACTCGCTCTCCCCCTTCCACGTATGGACAGGTGATTACGCCCGCAAGCGACTCGGTTGGCAGAGTTCAGAGCCACTCCACGTGCTCCTCCTGAGGGTTCATCGGATTCCGCGGCCGGTCACGGTCAAGGTTCGCGAGGAACACCGCGGTCTCGATCGCTGGATCGAGTTCGATCGGGACCTCCCGTTCGAAGGAACTCCGGTGATGGCCGATTCGGAGTTCGTTCGCGCGGCCACGTCGATCGCCGAGATCTGTCAGGGCGAAGCGATCCTCGCCTGATTCGGATTCTTCCGGGAGTCGCCGGAGACCGTCGCTAGGCTCAGGAGATGCCCTGGGCTGAAACGGAATCACTCAGCTTCATCGCCCGCCACGACGAGGCCGACACCTCTTGCGCCCAGCGGATCCTCGACGCTCTCGAGGACCGCAGGATGCGCCTCGAGGATGACTTCGAAACCGCCCCTGGCGACGTCACGGTGGTGATCCACGACAACCCCGCAACCCTCTCCCTGAGTCAACCCTTGATTCCGTTGGCGAGGTGGAGTTCGACCCCCTCTGCCCGTAGGTACGTGGCCGGCTGGACGATGGCTAGGGAACTCCACCTGCTCGACGATGACTGGATGGCGCGCCGTGCGGCAGGCCCCGATTCATTGGAGGCCCTGCGGGGAACGGCTGAGCGCCTCTATACCCAATTGGTGGTGGCTGCAAACAATCCCAAGCTGCCGCCGCCGTGGGGGCCGCGGCACCTCGCCACCTACTACCGCTGGGCCTGGCTGATCGAGGGTGCCGCCCAGCATTTCTCCGGTCAATCAGGCCTGTTCCGACCGGCGGTGATGAACCGGCTGCGGGAGGGTGATCGACCCTCCTTTCCTCCGAGCATCCGGGACGCCCTGGTGCTGGGCGGAACGGTGTTCGACTTGCTGGATCGCAACGAGGGAAGAGAGGCATGTCTGGTGCTCGTCTCGAGGCTGCGAAAGGACGGAGCGGAGGGCAACCTCGAGACCGCCTTCAAGGCGCGGTTGCGGGAAATCGAGGCTGCGTGGCGGGACCACCTGGCCGAGATGGTCGGGCAACCCGAACCAGCCGCTCCTGACCGGAACGACTACTGATCCAGCGGTATCTCGGTCACGGAGCCTTCGACGATGTCGAAGGCTCGAATCGGTTCCTCTTCTCCCTCTGCCAGTGAGACGATGAGATAGGCGACGCCGGGGTAGGTGGCGAGATTGATGTCGGTCTGCGAGGGATAGGCAGCACTCTTGGTGTGTGAGTGATAGATGCCTACGAGCTCCTCCCCGGCCCGATCCATCTCCTGCATGATGCGGAACTGATCCTTTGCATCGAGGCTGTAGCGGAGCGGACTCGCCTCGGCGTTGATCGCCCGGTAGAGAGTCCGCGCCACCCGATCCGGTCCGCCACCGAGCAACCCGCAGCACTCGTTCGGTAGGTCGTCGCGGGCGTGGGCCAGCATGGCTTCCCTGATATCCGGAGTCAGCTTCAAATCGACCGTGAGGCTCGAGATCCAGGGAGAGGGAGGAGTCTCACTACCACCAGACCGTGGAGTCGAGATCCGTCAACTCCTCGATCGGTTTGTCGTAGATCCCTGAGGAGAGGTACTTCCAGCCATCGTCTGGAATCAGGAACACGACGTTGCCCCCATCGAGCTCACCGGCGATCCGGTTCGCCACGCATGCGACCGCTCCCCCCGACACTCCGGAGAACACGCCCTCCTCATGGAGCAGCTTCTGTGTCCAGACGACGGAGTCCTGATTGGAGACCATGATCTTGCGGTCGAGCAACTCGATATCGAAGATCGGCGGTATGAAGCCGTCGTCGAGCGACCGAAGTCCGGACACGAGTTCTCCCTGCATGGGTTCGGCGGCGACGAGCAGGGTCTCTGGGTCGTGCTCCTTGAGACGCCTCCCGTTACCCATCAGAGTTCCTCCGGTACCAAGTCCGGCCACGAACGCGGAGATCTCGTCGAGCTCCTCGAGGATCTCCACCGCGGTGCCGTTGTAGTGGGCCATCGGGTTGGCCTGATTGCCGTACTGGTAGGGCATGTAGTAACTCGAGTCCGCCTCTGCCATCTCCAGAGCCAGCTCGACAGCGCCGTTGGATCCCTTCGAACCCTCGGAGTAGACGATCTCCGCTCCGTACATCCGCAGCAACTGGGTGCGTTCCTCGGTCACGTTGTCGGGCATGACGACCTTGAGCGGATACCCCTTGCGGCGGCAGATCATCGACAGCGAGATGCCGGTGTTCCCCGAGGTAGGTTCGAGGATCGTCTGGCCGGGCTCGATCGCGCCCCTGGACTCCGCATCCTCGATCAACGAGCGGGCGACTCTGTCCTTGACAGACCCAGTGGGGTTCCTGCCCTCGAGCTTGGCCCAGATGCGAACCGAAGGGTTCGGAGAGAGCCGCGGCAATTCCACCAAGGGCGTATTGCCGATCGACTCGATCACGTTGCCGAATCGGCCTCCGCACGGGCGGTTGAGCAGGTAGTCACCAGACATCAGGTCAACATCATACTTCATTAAATGAAGCCATTGGTGGTTCGGGCTCCACCACTGCCAACAAAACTCCTATCGTGCCTTCCTGTGGGCGACAACACCGCCGCCCCGGTAAGGAGAGGAAGAGGTAGAGAAATGAAGAAACGATCACTCGCTTTCGTCGCTGTAATCGGTGCTCTGCTTGCTGGAGTCATTGTGACCGGTTGCGGCAGCAGTTCCGACTCGGGCAGCGGCAATACCCTGCTGGTCGGGTCCGATATCCCCTATCCGCCGTTCGAGCAGGGCGAGGCCCCTGACTACGACGGATTCGATATCGAGTTGGTCAACGAGATCGCCGACCGCACCGGAAAGACGGTGAAGTACCAGGACACGGCGTTCGACACGATCTTCCGTGATGTCGCTCAAGGGAAATTCGACATGGTGGCTTCGGCCGCGACGATCACGCCTGAGCGTGAGCAGACGGTCGATTTCTCAGACCCGTACTACGAGGCTAATCAGGCGATAGTGGTGGCAAGCGGCTCAGACATCGAGTCCGTCGAGGATCTCGACGGAAAGATCATCGGTGCCCAAGACGGTACCACCGGCGAGGCCTATGCAAACGACGAGATCTCCGCTGACAGCGTCCGCGGTTATGCGCAGGGCCCCGAGGCCATCCAGGCCGCGAAGGCCGGTCAAGTAGATGCAGTGATCATCGACGAGCCGGTTGCCCAGGATGCGCTGAGCAGTCAGAGTGGGATCGAGATTGCCGCTGTGATTTCGACCGGTGAGCTCTACGGCTTCGCATTCGCTCAGGACAACGATTCCCTCAGGGAAGAGATCAACGAGGCCTTGCAGGAGATCAAGGACGATGGAACCCTCCAGAAGATCTACGAGAAGTGGTTCCCCGGCGTCGATGTCCCGGAGTCCGTCCTAAGCGGGACCAACGAGTCGTTGAAGTAATCGGCCCACGAAGAAAAGTAGGTTCTGATTGCGAGGGGCGCCTGCGGGCGCCCCTCGTCTTCCGCGACAGCGGGCCGGTCGGGGGACCACCACTTCGAATAACCTTGCCCGGCCTCTGGGAAGGAGAGCCTGAGTGGACGTAATCATCCAACAGTACTTCGATCTGACGATCATCAGCGAGAATTTCGGGCTGGTTCTCAAGGGCTTCTGGGAGACCATCCAGCTCTCCATCATCGGAGGAGTCCTCTCACTCATCTGGGGACTAGTCCTGGCTCTGGTCCGCCAACTACCGGGCCGGGCGGCAAAGCCACTGCGCGGTCTTGCGATCGCGTACATCGATGCGTTCCGCGGTATCCCGATGCTGCTGGTCCTGCTCCTCGTATCGGGCGGCCTGGGGGCCTTCGCGGCCGACGGCGCGATTCCGCAGTGGCTCGGCATCCCGAGGTGGTTCGGCAAGCCGGATCCGTTCTGGTACGGGATCATCGCCATCACGCTCACCTACGGGGCATATATGGCAGAGGTCTATCGGGCTGGTATCGAGGCCGTGCCGAGAGGCCAGATGGAGGCCGCGCGTTCGCTGGGCATGTCCTACGGGCAGTCGATGCGTCACGTGATCGTGCCGCAGGCGGTAAGGAAGGTAATACCTCCGCTCCTCAACGACTTCATCGCCCTGATGAAGGACACCTCGCTGGTCAGCGTGATCGGATTCATCGAAGTGGTCCAGGCGGGTCAAGACGTGTACCAGACCACCTTCAACAGTTCCGCGCTCACCCTAGGAGCACTGCTGTTCCTTCTGGTGACTATTCCACTGGCCCGCATAGTCGACAAGCGCATCGCAGGGCAGCAGGAGCGTTACAGCAGGGGTACTGCTGGAGCGAGCGCGTGAGCGATCAGTCATTCGTCTCGCTCAGGGGAATCGAGAAGAGCTTTGGAGATCTCGAGGTTCTGAAGGGCGTCGACCTCGAGATCCGCAAGGGAGAAGTCATCTGCCTGCTGGGACCCAGTGGATCCGGAAAGAGCACACTGCTGCGCTGCATCAACCTCCTCGAACCACCGAATTCGGGGATCATCATGCTCGAGGGAAAGGCGATCCACGGTGAGGGCGCCGACAGCGACGGCGTGGATTTCGTCCGCAGGCGCGTCGGAATGGTTTTCCAGCAGTTCAACCTCTTCCCGCACAAGTCCGCCCTCGAAAACGTCTGCGTCGCACAGGAGACCGTCCTTGGACGCAGTCCCGACGAGGCGCGCAAGAAGGCCACGACTCTGCTCGAACGGGTGGGGCTGAAGGAGAAGGTCGACGAATACCCTGAGCGGCTCTCGGGAGGCCAACAGCAACGGGTGGCGATTGCACGTGCACTCGCTATGGATCCGCACGTGATGCTCTTCGACGAGGTCACCAGCGCGCTCGACCCGGAACTGGTCAAGGAGGTGCTCGACGTGATGCGTGAACTGGCCGAGGAGGGAATGACGATGATCGTGGTCACTCA
>CAIUSP010000052.1 GCA_903901855.1 uncultured bacterium
GAGATCCCCACTGCACTCGATGCTGATCAACTCGATCGGATCGAGACGATCGCAGGGAAGTGCCCCGTTGCGCGGCTGTTGAAGGCCGACGGGACAGAGGTCGCCGATTCGGTGACCGCGGCGGCTTGAACGGCGTCACCCCATCGGGTGATCCGGTTGCCGGCTTACGCACCGCCCTACTTGACCCTGAGCACGCGATTGGCATGGAGGTCAAGGGGGGCAAGAAGGAGGCAGCGGTGCTCGTGCCGGTATACGACTGGCCGGGCTCACCGGGCCTGCTGATGACCGAGCGCCGCGCTGACTTGCGACGTCATGCGGGCGAGATCTCGTTCCCAGGTGGCAGACGCGACCAGGGAGAGCATCTGATCGCCACGGCGCTCAGGGAAGCCGAGGAGGAGATTGGGCTGCCCGGTGCCGAGGTAGAGATCGTCGGAGCACTGCCGCCGGTCGGGACCTTCGTCACCGGCTACAGGATCAATGCCTTCGTCGGAGTGATCGAGCCTCCGGAGTCACTCGCGCTCGCCCCGAACCCAGATGAGGTGGAGGCGATCCTGAAGGCACCGCTTGGCGACTTGCTGGAGACGCGTACTCAGCGTCGGGTTCCCCAGAGCAGAATCCCGCTGAGAACCGACACCTTCGAAGCAGAGGGTCGACTGATCTGGGGGGCCACGGCGCGGATCCTCTCCCATTTCTTCGAGTTGGTCGAGGATCCGCTGCGGCCATGAACCGTCGAGCGGCGGCTTGCCCTGCCAGCAGCGAAGAGACTGCTCAGCTCACTTCTCTCAGGTTTCCGGTTTCTACCTCGTAGACGAAACCGCGAACAGCGTCCGTCTTCGGGATGAAGGGGCTGGACTGGATGCGGCGCACGGACTCGCGGACGCTTCCCTCGAGATCGGGGAAGGCCTCGCTCGCCCACTCCGGCTCCTCACCGACGTCCTCCTTGATCTGCGCCTTGAAGTCCTCGTCGGTGAAGGTGAGCATCCCGCAATCCGTGTGATGGATGAGGATGATCTCCTCGGTTCCGAGCAACCGCTGTGAGATCGCAAGCGATCTGATCTCGTCATCGGTCACCACCCCGCCGGCATTTCTGATCACGTGGGCATCACCCTCCTGCAGCCCCAAGAGTCCCTGAGGATTCAGACGTGCATCCATGCAAGCGAGGATCGCGACCTTCTTACCGGGAGGCATTGGTAGGTCGCCCTTGTCGAAGGTCTCGGCGTAGGCCTCCGAGTTCTTGAGGAATTCATCGGTAGCGCTCATCGTTTCCCTTTCCATGCGTAGTAGTTGAATAAATACCTAATACTTGATCGGTATTAGATATTTATAGCAGCCATGAGCTCATCGGGCCTCGAGAAGCGAGTCCAGCGCATTCGCGGTCTCGACCGCCCAGCCCTGCGAGTCCCGCTGCCGCTCGAGGAAGCTGACCGGTATCCGCCAGGTTTCGCTGGCGTTCCGCACGATCGCTCGCCCCTCCTCGAGCCTGCTCGACTGAACCGAACCGACGGCTTCGTAGGCGAAGCCCCTGACAGGGGTATCGACCAGACGTTCCATAAGGCTCCGCAGCCTCGGTCCGTAGATGGCTGCGATCACCTCGGGCTCGGCCTCTGCGGAACCCATGAGCCAAGCGACCGCTGCCACATCCCCGACCAGATCGAGAATCGTGCCCGGTCGGTCCGGATCGGCGAGCGAGGCATCGATGCCGGCCTGCTCGATCGGCCGCAGCCCGGACTCCTCCCTGCTCGTCCCGCGCACCTGCCACCCCCGGCCGAGTAGTTCCACCCCCAACTCACGGCCGTGGCATCCGCATCCGACTATCAACGCTCTCGCCATCGATCGAGATTACCCACGATGGTCGCTGACCGACCAGCGGCTCCGTTAGCCTCGGCCCATGCCCCAAGCCCCAGAGTTGGCAAGCATCGACGGCAGAGTAGGGCCGACCAACGAGGCCCTGATCCCGGCCCACGACGACGGGCTGCTCCGGGGCGACGGGGTATTCGAAGTGATCAAGGTCTACGGCGGTAACCCCCACGCGATGGATGACCACCTCGACCGAATGGAGCGCTCGGCTGCGGCGATAAGCCTGGCCCTGCCGCGCGAAGAACTCGAAATGGAGGCCCGGACTCTGCTCGATCGAGCCGGAGAGGTCGACTCCCAGCTGAGGCTGGTCGTGACCCGCGGCGGTCGACGCCTGGCCTTCATCGAGCCGCTGGTCGAGTGGCCGGAGGCCGCGGTACTCGCAACCGTGACCTACGCCCCCAGCGTCATCCTCACTGGGGTCAAGTCGCTCTCATACGGGGCCAATATGCACTCGACCCGGATCGCGAAGGAACGCGGCGGGAACGAGTCGCTACTCGTCACCCCTGATGGAATCGTCCTCGAGGGACCGACTTGCTCGATCTTCTGGGTCGATCGCAACGGCGTCCTGAAGACCCCGTCTCTCGAGTCCGGAATCCTCGACTCGATCGTGCGCGACCGGGTGATCGCCGAGATGGAGGTCGAAGAGGGCCTCTACCCGCTCGAGGACCTGCTCTCGGGAAGCGAGGCCTTCCTCGCCTCCACCACCCGCGAGATCCAGCCTGTTTCCGCCATCGACGAAACGGAGTTACCTGAGGCTCCGGGACCTGTGACGCTGGAGGCTCAGAACGCCTTCAGTGCGATGCTCCAGCGCGAACTCGGCGGCTGACCGACCCGAGCTCGAGTTCAGATGCTCGGCGGGGTATCCCGCAGGTACCACTCTGCATCCAGCGCACCCTTGCATCCTGAGCCGGAAGCGGTTATCGCCTGTCGATAGGTGTGATCGACCAGATCTCCAACCGCAAAGACGCCCGAGAGCTTCGTCTGGGTCGAGGGCTCTTTGCAGACCACGTAGCCCTCGTCATCGAGATCCACCTGACCCTCGACCAGGTTCGACAAAGGCGTGTGCCCGATCGCGACGAACGCACCTCCGACCTCGATCTCCTTCTTCTCCCCGGTCTGGGTGTTTTCCATTGCCACCTTGGCGATCTTGCCGTCGTCTCCAGCGATGAACTCGGTCGGTGCGTAAGGGGTCATGAACTCGATGTTGTCTTGCTCTCTCGCGCGATCCTGCATGATCTTGGAAGCCCTGAATTCGTCTCGCCTGTGGACGATGGTCAACTTGCTGGCGAACTTCGAGACGAAGATCGAGTCCTCCATCGCCGAGTCACCACCTCCGATCACCACGACCTCCTGATCCTTGAAGAAGGCGCCGTCACAGACCCCGCAGGTCGAGACACCCATTCCCTGAAGTTCCTGCTCGCCAGGAATCCCTAGCCGCTTGGGCTCGGCACCCATGGCGAGTACGACCGACTTTGCGCGATGCTCCTCGCCGCCAACCACGACGGTATTGATCTCGCCGTCGGCCAGACGGAGCTCGGTCGCATCGTCGGTGATGAAGCGGGTCCCGAATCGCTCGGCCTGCGCGCGGAACTCGCCCATCATCGCGGGGCCCATGATCCCCTCGGGATAACCCGGATAATTCTCGACATCGGTCGTGTTCTGCAGCTGCCCACCCCAGGCGAACCCCTCAACGACGAGCGGCTCCAACTCTGCCCGGGCCGCGTAGAGGGCCGCCGTGTAGCCGGCGGGGCCTCCACCGACCACGATCATGTTTTCGATTCGCTGCTCAGTCACCGGAAATCCATCCTAACGAGAGCGGCCGTCCCTGCTCCCTCCGGTTCATCAGCCGGGCGGACCGTCTCCAGACCGAGCGGCCGCCCCGGCCGGGGGCGGGAGAGGCACACTCCTCCCTTCGGCCTCCCAGCGTGCAACGGTGTGTCGGAGTTGGAAGAAAGCGACGATCCCCGGTGGTATCGGCAGCCAGAAGGCGATCACCCGGTAGGTGAGTACTGCCGCGAACACCTCGGTCGCGGGTATGTCGAACAGTACGAAGGCTCCGATCATGCCCGCGTCGACCGCGCCGACTCCACCGGGTGCCAGCGGGAACAGGTTCGCGACCATGCCGAGGAAGAAGCCCTGGACGATCACGCCGAACGGAACCTCGACGTGGAAGGCCTGGAAGCTCGCC
>CAIUSP010000053.1 GCA_903901855.1 uncultured bacterium
CGGACGATCGGTTCCGAGAGGACGAGGAGTGCGGCCATTGCCGGCACGGTGAGGACGATCACCTGCCTCATCCCGTTTCCCAGCGTGTCACGCAGCCGGCCGATCTCCCCTCTGGAGGCATATCGGGAGAGGGTTGGATAGAGGACTACCGTCAGGGCGACCACAGTCAGACCTTGAGGAAGGATGTAGAGACGGAACGCCTTGTCGATCGCAGCCGGACCCTCGGTCGAGACCAGCGTTCCGAAAAGACTGTTGATCAGGAGGTTGAAATTGAGCAGGCCGATCGTGAGCATCACCGGAAGCATCAAGACGACGACCCTGCGCACATCCGGAGACTTGAACGCCTCCCTCAGGCGCGGCAACGAGAAGTCGAACGGGGTGTTGCGCAGATCCCATGCGGGAATCGCCAACTGGACGATGGTTCCCAACAAGACCCCGATCGCGTACGCGTAGATCCGATCGTCACCCTCCAGCGAAGGGGTCAAGACGAGGATCGTGGCGATGATCGCCAGGTTCCAGAAGATCGGAGCCACGGCAACCGCAGCGAAGCGGTGGAAGCTGTTCAGGACGCCGGCGATCACGCTGGTGATCGCGATCAGGATCAGGATCGGGAACATGATCTGGGAGAGGACGATGGTCAGGGTCAACAGCTCTCCCTTGAAGCCGGGCGCAAACAGAGGCACCAGGAACGGTGCCGTGAGAACGAATACCGCGGTCAACAAGCCGGTGACGACGGTGAGCAGGAGCATCGCGTTCATCGCCAGGCGGAATGCCTCCTTCCGATTCCCCTTCTCCAACTCCGCGACGAAAACCGGGATGAAGGCAGTCTGGAGTGCGGCATCTGCGAACAGGCTGCGCATCAGGTTCGGGATCTGGAATGCGATGGTGAAGGCGGACATCGGCCCCTTGATCCCGAACAGCGCAGCGACCAGGATCTCCCTGCCGAGTCCGACGATCCGTGAGAGTGCTGTAGCGATCGAGAAGAAGGCTGCGGAACGGGCGATGCTGCCCTCGCCCTTGCCGGCTTCGGGGGGTTCGAATACCTCTTGAGGAGGCGCCCCGGCGAGTGGCTCCTCGGAAGCGGTCAGCGGGACGCGCTCGTAATCGACCCCTTCGTCCTCGCCGAACGGGTCGAAGGGTCGCCTCCGCCCGCCATCGCGGCCTTCATCGCCTATATTCATCCGGCATGCACCTGACCTGAGAGTTTCGTGCACGCCTAAGACAGCGAAATGGCCAACAGCGCATCACAACGAAAGAGGAACGCGCGCACCGAGCGTGAGCGCTTGGAGAACCGTCGCTTCGTGAGCGCGGTCAAGACGCAGTTCCGCAGGCTCGAAGAGGCGGTTGGTTCGGGTGACTCGGCCAAGGCCGAGACCGAGCACAAGACGCTCGTATCGAAGATCGACAAGGCGATTCAGAAGGGCGCGCTCCACAAGAACACCGGTGCTCGACGCAAGTCCCGCGCCGCACGCATCCGCGCCCGCGTCTAACCGGCGGCTCGGGCCAGCGGCCCACCTGCAGGCATCGAGACGGCCCCACATGCCCGTCTGATCGCCAGAGTGAGGGCCACCTCGTCGCTCACGGACCCTCCGCGCGACGCAACCTCGAGATCTGCCACGGCCTCGACCGCCCTCAAGAGATCCGCTGGATCTCGATCCTTCACCTTCGCCACCAGCTGCTTGGCCGCGTAAGGGTGCATGCCCAAGCTGCTGGCTACCTTTGCTGGTGGCTCTCCCTGATCGAGCGCCACCGTTGCCGCGTATGCCCCCCGGATGCGCGGAGCCATCGTCGCGATCATCTTCTGTATCGGTTCACCTTGAGCGAGCAGACGGTCGGCCGCGACCGTCGCCGCGACGAGGTCTCCTTCGGCCAAAGCATCGCCGAGCGACCAGATCGCGAGCTCCGTCTCGTCGGCGACCATTGCCTCCAGGTCTTCCACGTCGATCTCGGTCGGCTCACTCCCTACCCACAGCGCCAGACGTTCGACCTCGTTGCGCAGTCTCAGTGGACGCGGGCCCATCCTCGCCACCAGCAACCGCGCCGCATCGAGGGTCAGGGTGAATCCGCCCTCGGCCGCCCACCCCACCACCTGCCCGGGCAACTCACCTGCGCTTGGGGCGTTGTATTCGAGGATGTCGCCTCCGGCCTTCTTGACCGGTTCCACCAGGGCCTTCGGGGCCTTGCCACGAGCCACCAGAGCCACGGTGGTCTCAGGCGGAATCGTCTTCAGGGCGCCGATGACGATCTCGTGATCGGCCTTCAGCCACCCCTCGGCCCCCTCGACGATCAGGTAGCGGTGTCCGGTTGCAAGAGGAATCGCCGCCAGGGCGGCAGCCACTTCCTGCGGATCCGGCCCCTTGCGGCCTGAGGGTGCAGAGAACCGCTCGACCGCTCCGCCCTCCTGCTCGCCGCGCTTGCGAAGGCGTGATACCGCAGTCGAGATCTTCGACTCGTCGTCCCCTGCGATCAGGTAACAGGGCTTCATCTGCTGGGCTTCAGCCATCACCTCGCGAGTCTATTGAGGCTTGCGGGCGGGCAGTCGCATGCGCTCTCCGCTCAACAAGCCCCCCCGCGCCAACCACGAGGTCCGACCGAAGCACCGACGGATCCATCGCGATCCGTGCGGAGAACGGGCACCAGGTGGCTGGTCAGGCTGCTGACCGTCTCGTTTGTCGGATGGCCGTATGGATTGCCGCTGCCGGCCGAAATCAAGGCGAGCTTTGGAGCCGAGTGCTCGAGGAGACCGTCGAGGCCTGCGTCACGACTCCCGTGATGAGCGACCTTCAGCAGGTCGACCGGGCCCGCTTCGATCGGCACAGACTCCGACTCCGCATCGCCGGTCAGCAGGGCCGTGAAGTGACGCCACGTAGCCAAGAGGACGAGGGATCGACTGTTCGGATCCAGACCGGTGTCGTGCTGCAGCCCGGCAGGAGGCCAGAGGACGGACAGACGCAAACCTCCTCCGATCCTGATCTCACCCCCCTCCGCAACCTGCCTCGTCTCTACCCCGGACTGCCTCGCGAGTCGGAGGAGACCGGGGCGAGCTCCGCCATGGACGAGGCCATGAACGGGCACCGCACTGAGTAACGACGGAATCCCGCCTGCGTGATCGCTCTGATCGTGAGTCAGGACGAGGGCCGAGAGATCGGAGATACCCCGCGACTCGAGCCGCCCTGCGATGTCGCCATCCGGCGGCCCTGTATCCACCAGTGCGGCACCGGGCCCTGGTGGGTCGAGGAGTATCGAGTCGCCTTGGCCGACGTCAAGCGCACACACCATCAGCCGATCGGGACCAGGGTCCTCGTCGAACCCCGCCCAAGGCCTCACGTAAACGACGATCGATGCCAGAGCGAGCGCGACCCCCAGGGTCACGAAACGCAGCCCAGGCGACCGTACGATCATCCGGAGACCTCTACGCCGAGACGCCACGGAGGTCGACACGGCCACCAGCGCCACCGTCGCCACCCAGGCTAGGCCCACGACCACAGGACCAGGCTGGCCCACCTCGATCATTGCCCAGTCGGGTGACCCGAACCAGTGCGCCAACTGCTCGATGTAGCCAAGACAGAGGGCGTTGAGCCAATTGAGAGGTTCGGCCGCAGCGCGGGAGATCTGACCGATCGCGGCAGAGAGCATGCCCAGCCACATCGCTGGAGCCACCGCAGGGGCAGCGATCAGGTTTGCCGGTAAGGCGACCAGCGAGACGGTGCCGAAGAGCGCCGCACTCACGGGGGCCGTGGCGAGCGTGGCAGCTGCGGTCACTGCCGCCGCCTCGACGACGGACCGTCTCAACTCCGAGTCGCCATGCTCACTGCCCAGCAGGAGTCCGAGCGGTCGGGCCCAGAGCATGATCCCGGCGGTCGCCGCGAAGCTGAGAAGCCAGCCCGGATCGGAGATCGAGGTCGGGTTGATCGCCAAGGTGGCTACAGCGGCGAGTAGCAATGCATGGAGACGTTGCGCCGGACGACCGGCCAGTCCTGCAGCCAGAGCAGCTATTCCCATCACTCCGGCCCTCTGAATCGAGGGTCCCGCGCCAGCCACGAACACGTAGAAGATGATGAGGACTCCTGTCGCGATGAGCCTCCCCTGGAGCCTCAAGCCGAGGAGCGCGAGGAACGGCCATGCGAGGATCGAGAGCAGGACCACGTTCTGGCCAGAGACGGCGAGCAGATGCGCAAGGCCAGAACGCCGGAACTCCTGCTCGGTCGAAGAGGAGATCTCCTGGTCTTGTCCGAGCACGAAACCCCGGGCTAGCGCCGCCTGGGAGGATCCGATCCCACGGGAGAGTGCTTGCTCCGAACGGACTCGCACCCCGTCGACCACCCCTGCCACCCCGCCCCGAAAGGCCCCGGTGGACGAGACCTTCCGACTCCTCAGGATCGCCTCGATCCCCCTCCGCTCGAACCAGGCGCCCCTCCACTCCGGCACCGCTTCCGCCACGCCCTCAGCGCGGACGATCTCGCCGACCACCGGCCTGTACCCACCTGAACTCCGGAGCGCCAGATTTCCGTCAGGCGTGGAAATGGAGAGCAGAGATGAGCCATCCGATTCTCTCGACCAAGAGGTCACGGTCCCGATGACCCGAGTCGGCGTACCTGCCGGAATGACAGCAGCCTCGGATGCAATCTGTTCCAGCCGCGCCTCGCCGATGACCAGGCCCGCCAGACAGCCACCGGTTGCTGCCACCACGGCCACGGATACAGCCGAGGCTCTGCCACCTCTCCCCGAGCGGGTCGACGACCACGAAACAACGGCGCCTGCAGAGAGGCCGAGCGAGATGAGGACGAGAGCCTCTTCCCTGACTGAGTCGATCAGTGCGGCAGACGCGAGGCCAGCCGCCAGACCCGCCATCGCCGTGGTGCGCCAGTCGAGTCGACTCAAGGCTGCAACGCATCACGCAAGGCGCCCATGGTGGCCGGTCCGATCCCGCTGATCCGATCCAGTTCCTCGACCGATGAGATACCTCCTCGGCTGTCGCGGAAGTCGATGATGAGCTGCGCGGTAACCGGGCCGATCCCGTCTATCTCGTCGAGTTGGTCGACGGTTGCCGTGCCGAGACTGATCGGACCCTCCCCTGCAGGTGACGAAGTAGAGGAGAGGCCGCTCCTGTCCGGGACGAGGACCTGTTGCCCGTCGGCCAGACGCGCGGCCAGGTTCAGCGAACCCGACAGCGCATCGGCGTTGGCCCCGCCTGCTCGCTCGACTGCATCTATAACCCGCGATCCCGCTGGCAGCCGATATACGCCTGGGCTGCGCACCGCCCCGGCCACATGGACCACGACGTCCCCCGTTGCGGGACCACGCGGGGCCTGATCCGCTTGGAACTCGAGACCTGGGTTCTGGAATTCCTGCGAGGCCTCTTGGCCCGAGCGGATCCATCGCGCCCCGACCAGCAGGACGGCGATGGCGAGACCTCCATAGACGAGCATCTGGACCCTGCTCAACTGCGGCATGGGGTGATGCTCGCTCGCCCGTGCTGTCGCGTTACGCGCAGAGGGTTACGGGGTGGTGTCTGGTTGCCTACTCGACGACGAGGTTGACCAGTTTGCCCGGGACGACGATCTCCTTCACCGTCTGCTTTCCCTCCAGGTGGGGAGCCACCTTCTCAGCGGCTTTGGCCAATTCGAGCAGTTGCTCCTCTGTGGCGTCGGAGGGAGCCTCCACGCGGTCGCGCAACTTGCCGTTGACCTGGACCACGATCTCGACCGTATCGCTCACCAGCAGCGCCGGGTCGGCCTCGGGCCAGGGTGTCTCCCAGATGCGCTCGCCCGTCATCTGCTCGTAGACCTCCGAGCCCAGGTGAGGGGCGAACGGGAAGATCAGCGACGCCGCGGTGGCGGTGGCAAAGCGCAGCGCTGCGTCGCCCTCCGGGCTGCCGTAGAGATCGTCCTTGAGGCGATAGGCGTCGTTGACCAGCTCCATGACCGCCGAGATCGCCGTGTTGAACTGGAATCCGCGCTCGAAGTCTCCTGTGGCCTTATCGATCGCCCAATGCGCCTTGGCAAGGAGATCCCGGGCTGGGCCCTCGGCAGCGCTCGTATCTCCTCCGGACTCGGTGCGCTCGGCCACCTCTCCTGAGAGTCGCCAGAGGCGGGCCAGGAAGCGGTACACGCCCTCCACGCCCTCGTCGGTCCAGTCGCCGCCGCGGATCGGCGGACCCATGAAGCAGACGTAGGTTCGGGTGGCGTCTGCTCCGTAGCGGTCGACGAAATCGGCCGGGCTGACCACGTTGCCCTTCGACTTCGACATCTTGGCCCCGTCGCGGGTGATCATCCCCTGGGTGAAGAGGTTCGAGAACGGTTCCTGCACACCGAGCAGATCCATGTCAGCGAGCGCCTTGCAGAAGAACCTCGCGTACATGAGATGGAGGATCGCGTGCTCCACTCCGCCGATGTACTGATCGACCGACATCCAGTGGTCGGCCGCCTCGCGTGCCCACGGCGCCTCGGTGTTGTGAGGGTCGAGGTAGCGCAGGAAGTACCAGGAGGAGTCGACGAAGGTGTCCATCGTGTCGGTCTCACGCCTGGCGGGCTTGCCGCACTCCGGGCACTCGGTCTCGACCCAATCCGTGGCAGCTGCCAGCGGGCTCTGGCCCTTGGGCGCGTAGTCCTCGATCTCCGGCAGCAATACGGGAAGCTGGTCTTCGGGGACAGGCACCAGGCCGCACCCATCGCAGTGGACGATCGGAATCGGCGCGCCCCAGTAGCGCTGACGGGAAACGAGCCAGTCGCGCAGGCGGTAGTTGATCGCCGGCTCCCCCCTGCCCTCCTTGCCGAGCCAGCCGAGGATCTCCTCGTAAGCCTCGCGATTACCCTTGCCGTCGAACTCGCCTGAGTGGACCATCGGTCCGTCGCCCGGGTAGGGCAGCCCCTCGTCGTCGCGCGCCACCTCTGGATCAGTGCCCTCGATCACCCGCTTCACCGCGAGGTCGAAGGCCTTGGCGAATTCGTAATCGCGCAGGTCGTGCCCGGGTACGGCCATGATCGCTCCCGTCCCGTACTCCATCAACACATAATCGGCGACGAAGACGGGGATCTCCTCACCGTTGACCGGATTGGTCACCGTGCGGCCGGTCGCAACGCCGGTCTTGGGTCGATCTTCGGCGGCGCGCTCGACAGCGCCGGTCTTGGCTGCCTGCTTCAGGTACTCGGCAACAGCCGACTCCTGCTCGGTCCCCTCGACCAGCTTCTCGACCAACGGATGCTCCGGGGCGAGCACGAAGAAGGTCGCTCCGAAGAGAGTGTCGGGCCGGGTGGTGAAGACGGGAAAGTCGAGGTCGAGTTCATCACAGCGGAAGACGACCTCAGCACCTTCCGAGCGCCCGATCCAGTTGCGCTGCATCGTGACCACGTTCTCCGGCCAAGACTCGAGCAGATCGAAATCGTCGAGCAGGCGCTGGGCATAGTCGGTGATGCGGAAGAACCACTGCTCGAGTTTGCGCTGCACCACCTCGGTGCCACAGCGCTCGCAGCAGCCGTCCACCACCTGCTCATTCGCGAGCACCGTGGCATCGGTCGGACACCACTGCACCGGAGCCTCCTCGCGGTAGGCGAGGCCCTTCTCGAATAGCTTGAGGAAGATCCACTGCGTCCAGCGGTAGTACGAGGGCTCGTGTGTGCCGATCTCCCGGGACCAGTCGATCGAGACGCCCCAGCGGCGGAACTGGTCACGAAACGACTCTATGGCTCGTTCGGTCGAGACCTGCGGCTTCTCCCCCGTCTTGATCGCATGGTTCTCGGCCGGCAGACCGAAGGCGTCGTAGCCCATCGGGTGGATTACCTCGAAGCCGTGACGGCGCCTGAAGTGGGCTATCGCATCACCGACCGAGTAGCACTTGAGATGCCCCACATGCGGCTCACCCGACGGGTAGGGAAGCATCTCCAGCACATAGGCCTTGGGCTTGGAATCGTCATAACCGGTCTGCCCGGGGTTCGGCACCTGCCAGGTCGCCTCGTCCTCCCAGACCTTCTGCCAGCGTGCCTCCACGGCCGCTGGCTCGTACCTGCTCTCTATCTCCTTTGCCTCGGTCACAGGCGGTCAGTCTAGGTGTCGGAGGCTGGTGACCGACAAGCGGCGAATCAAGTGGAGCCGGACGGGATCGAACCGACGACCTCCACGCTGCCAGCGTGGCGCTCTCCCAGCTGAGCTACGGCCCCAAGCAGGCTCATTCTAGCGAGCGACCGATGCCCCGCCAAGAGCGGGGGGCGGCTCAGGCGGCTTCTAGTTCGTCGCGGGAGATCACTGCTTCGTGATCGACGATCTCGATCGACAGCGAGCCTGGAGATACTTCGGTGAGCTTCACTTCGAACGGGATGTTCCTTCGAATCTCCTCGATCAACGCGGTCGGCTCCTCGACTTGCACCGAGAGCGCTGCGCGGTTGTTGGAGACGCCGCGCACCGATACCGAGGACACGGCCTCGACCGACTTGAATGTGTCCTCGATCTCCGTCAGCTGGGCGAAGTCGGAGATCGGGCCCGCATCGACCTGAACCTTGCCGCTCCACGCACCATCCACCGAGTTGAACTCGGTGGCAGGCCGTTGGGCGAAACCGGACTCGCGGGAGTCGGCCGGATCGGCGATCCCGGCGAGCTCACTGATCCGGTCGCTGATCGCAACGGCATCCTCGAGCGCACGCATTCGGATCTTGGTCGCCTGACGCCGCGCCTGATCGTGGACCTCCTCGACGGCACGAGTCAGAGCGGCGACGGTACCGGTCGGATCGCCCTCGCCCAGACGGGCCAATGCCTCGGACAGCTTCTGCTGGCTGTCCTCGAGGCGGTTGCTGAGGGCACTGACGTCGGCCTCCAGACGTGCGACGCGGGACTGAGCCGCTGCAAGAGCGGCATCCACCTGGGCACGGTCATAACCCCCCAGAGCACGACGGAATCGCGGGTTTGCCACGAACTTGAATCTAGAAAGCCGATCGGACGAAAAACGGCGCCGCCAAGCCCTTTCAGCCGTCAGTCACCGTGATCGAGCTGCAGAGTGTCAGCCTCGCCCCACAGCTGTTCTAGCCGATACCGGTCACGCAGTTCAGGGGTGAAGATGTGGATCACACAGCCCAGGTAATCCATCAGTATCCAATCGGCCTCCTCCAACCCCTCGACCCGCGTCGGAACCTCGCCCACCGACTTCAGCTGCTCACGGAGTTCGTCGTGCACCGCCTTCGTCTGGCGGATGTTGCGGGCGGTCATCACGACCATGAAGTCCGTGTAGGAAACAAGTTCGCGAACCTCGAGTGCCACGATGTCTTCCGCCAGCTTCTCCGAGGCGATCGAACAGATCAAGCGCGCCAGCTCCTCGGAGTTGGTCGGAGTAAGGAGGCCCTCGCGTGCGCTCACAGGTAGAGACCTCTCGCGGCTATCTCGGCCGAGACACCGGGCGGCACCAGGTCGTCGATCGACTCGCCCGCCGCGCACCGACGACGAACCTCGGTAGATGAGATATCCCTCGGAGAGAAGTCCAACACCGCCAGGCTCTCTGTCGCATCTGCGCCGAGCGACTCGACCGCTCTGCTCACATCCTCTGTATCTGTTCCAGGTCTTGCTGCCACTGCGATGCCTGCCAGCTCGACTACCCGCTCCGGGCGCTCCCATTCGGGCAGTGTCGAGGCTATGTCCGATCCGCAGATGAGCCAGATCCGCTCGTGTGCCCCGTCAGAAGCGATTGCCTCGAGGGTCTCGTACATGTAGGAAGGACCTTCCCGTTCCACTTCGAGGGCAGACGCCTCCAATCCCGGTACGCCCTCGACGGCTCGTCTGGTCAGATCGAGCCTCACCTCGGGTCCGGGCTCGGGGTTTATCTCTTTGTGAGCGGCGCGGCCCGTGGTGACCAAGAGGACCCGGTCCAAGCCGAGCTGGTCGCGGGCGGCTTCTGCCAACGCGATATGCCCGAGATGCGGTGGATTGAAGGATCCTCCCAGCACACCTACTGCACCAACGCCCTGCTGGAAAGAGGACAACTACTCCCTGACCTGTCCGGTGCCACGGACCACGTAGCGCTGGCTGGTCAGCTCGCGCAGACCTATCGGGCCGCGAGCGTGGAGCTTCTGGGTCGATATGCCGATCTCGGATCCGAATCCGAATTCGTAGCCGTCGGTGAAGCGGGTCGAGGCGTTCACGTAGACAGCGGCTGAATCGACCCGGTCGGTGAACTCGCGAGCCGCGTCATCGGAAGAGGTGACGATGGCCTCGGAATGATTGGTCCCGTGGGAGTTGATGTGTTCGATCGCCTGATCGAGAGAGTCGACCACGCCAACGGCCATCTTGAGCGCGTGGTACTCGGTATCCCAATCGGCGTCGTCGGCGAGCCCTACCTCGACACCTTCCGGCGCCAAGTCGACCACCTGCTGATCACCGACCAGCTCCACCCCGGCCCCCGCAAGCTCCGGGAGGGCCATCGGAAGGAAATCCTTCGCCACAGCTGAGTCCACCAACAGGGTCTCCGCAGCGTTACAGACGCCCGGACGCTGCACCTTGGAGTTGAAGGCGATCTGACTTGCCATCTCGAGGTCCGCATCTGAGTGGACGTAGACATGGCAGTTGCCCGCAGCGGCATACATCACGGGTACGGTCGCGACTTCCTTCAGGGCTGCCTTCAGGCCCTCTCCGCCGCGCGGGATCACCAGGTCCACCACGCCTTCCTGAGTCGCTATCTCCGCAAGCTCCTCACGCCCTCCCCCGGCGACCAAAGTGACCGCAGCGGCAGGGATCCCGGATGCCTCCAGGGACTCGTTCAAGACCTCACCGAGGGCGAGATTCGAAGCTCGGGCCGAGCTGGAGCCTCTGAGTACGGCTGCGTTGCCGCTCTTGAGACAGAGAACCGC
>CAIUSP010000054.1 GCA_903901855.1 uncultured bacterium
AGGACAGACGCGTGCGGGTGCTCGGCCGCTCGAACAGCAGCGCGACGATCTTCCCGTCGAGCGCGCGCGAGGCGCGCGGCGCCGCCTTCAGCTCGTGCGCGCGGTCGAGCATTGCGAGCAGCTCGTCGCGGGTCGGCTCCATCCCGGTGAGGAAGTGACGCGGCAGGCGCGGGAAGATAGCGACGTGATCCGTGTTCTCACCTGGAACCTCTTCCACGGGCGCGATGCCCCGCCCGAGCCCGGATTGGGAGGGCTGTCGGCGCGGGTGCGCGCCGAGACAGAGCGTGGCAACACCCATCTGCAGGTCTCAGGTGACCTCTCCTCCGAATTCCATTCGCTGATCGCAGACACCCCGTGGGAAATCTGTCTGCTGCAGGAGTGCCCACCGCGATGGCGACGGTCGCTCGAACGATCCTGCGGCGCCGAGAGCTTCGAGGCTCGGACCTCGCGGAACTGGTTCGGACCGCTCAGTGGTGCTCTGGCGAAACGCCGCCCCGACCTGATCGCCTCTTGGGAGGGTGGATCGAATCTGATCCTCACCCGCGGCGCGGCGGGAGGGATCGTCGCGAGCGAGTCCGTGATGCTCACCCGGGTGCCCGAGCGCCGGAGGCTCGCGCTCGCCCGAACAGACTGCGGGCTGGTGGTGGGATGTCTGCATCTGAGCACCGATAGGCAGCAGGCACTGCGTGAGTCCTTGCTCGCCGCCACGGCGACCGACGGATGGGCTCGGGGAGCGCCGGCTCTCCTCGGCGGAGACTTCAATCTCAGGACCGGTGAGAGCAGTGCCTACGAGACGTTGGCCCTGCTCGGATTCGAGGGAGCGATCTCCGGGTCGATCGATCAACTACTCGTCTCGGGGGCGGGCTCTGAGCCCGCAATGCGTTGGCGAGAGGTCGAGCGCGAGGTCATCGTCGATGACCTCGCGCTGCGTCTCTCAGATCATGCTCCGGTCAGTCGGGTGATCCACCTCGACCGACCTTCCACCGGCGCTTGAGCCGGATCAGTCCTTCTTCTTGGCCGCGTCCTTGATCTCCTTGCGGCGGGCCTTGGCCTCGGTCTCGATCACCTTCAGGGCATCCTCATTGGACTGTGCCTTGACGGCGAGCTTGCCGAGCTCGACCCGGGCGTCCTCGGTGGTCTGTTCGAGGGTCTGGCGCCACTCCTCGACCTGACCCTGAGCGACCGAGGTCACCTCGTTCGATGCCTCGCGAAGCTGGGCGATCGCGGCATCTATCCCGGAGCGCACGTCTCCGGTTGCCTTCTCGCCGGCTGAGAGCAGATCGTCGATCGCACCCTGGATGTCGGCCAGCACGCCCTTCTTCGCATCGTTTTGCTCGTTGCTTGCTTCCACTGTTCAGTCACTTCCTTTCCTGATGGTGGAATGAAGGCTAGGGCGCTTCGACCGGTCGATGTGGGCGATCGGCGGCACTGGGCCCTCGCTCGCCTGCCACGATGTTGCAGATGGAGTCAGGAAACGTATCCCCCGCGCGCGAGCGCGGGCAGGAAAAGGGGCGCTCGGAGCGTCCGAGGCCGAGAGAGCGCCTGGAACTCGAGATCGAGAAGCTCGCGTTCGGCGGCAACGGGATCGCGCGACGCGACGGATACGTGATCTTCGTCTCGGGCGCGCTGCCGGGCGACCGGGTGATAGCCGAGATCGGCAAGGCCAAGCGCGGTTATGCCGAGGCCAGCGCGATCGAGATCCTCGAGCCCAGCCCCGACCGGATCCCGGACCGATGTGACCACGGAGGCGACCCCTGCCCAGGCGCTCCCTGGCAGGGGCTCCCCTACGACCTCCAGCTCGAGGCCAAGCAGGACCAGGTGATCGACTCGCTCGACCGGATAGGTGGAGATGCGCTCGCCGGTTACGAATTGCTGCCGATCGAACCGGCGGTGGAGCAGTGGCGCTACCGGAACAAGCTCGAGTACAGCTTCGGAGACCACGACGGGGACTTGGTGCTGGGTTTCCACGCACGCGGTCGATGGGACGAGATAGTCGACGCAAACGACTGCCTGCTGGCATCGGAGGCGAACAACCGCAAGCGGAACGAGATCAGGTCATGGGCCGAGGAAGCGGGGCTCGAGGCCTACGACCTGCGCGACCGGATGGGCACGCTGCGGAATCTCGTGATCCGTGAGGGAAGACGGACCGGTCAACTCCAGAGCAGGCTGGTCACCTCGGTTGCGGAAATACCCCGTCCACCAGTCGATCTGCACACGATGATCGAGGGGGAGTCGGGCAACACCGACGGACCCACCGGCGTGCTGGGCGCCGAGCACCTGCTCGAGGAGCTCTGCGGCCTGGAAGTGATGATCGGTCATCGAGCCTTCTTCCAGACCAACACCGAGATGGCCGAGATCCTCTACGGAATCGCCGGAGAATTCGCCGACCTGTCCGGTGGAGAGCGCGTCTTCGACCTCTTCTGCGGGATCGGAACCCTCGGCCTGACCATGGCCGAGAGGGCCGGGGAGGTCTGGGGCGTGGAGATCGTTCCTGAGGCGATAGCCGACGCTGAGGAGAACGCGAGGAGGAACGGGATCACGAACGCGAACTTCATGGCAGCCGATGCCCGGATCGGGATCCGTCCGCTGCTCGAGACGGCCGGAAGGCCCGATGTGGTCGTGGTCGATCCTCCGCGGGCGGGGCTGTCGAAGAAGATCGTGCGGCGGCTGATCGAGTGCGAGGCCCCAAGGATCGTGTACGTGTCGTGCAACCCCACCACCCTCGCCCCCAACGCCGTGCAGCTCGCTGAGGCCGGCTATAGGCTGCGTCAGGTGAAGCCGGTCGATATGTTCCCCCAGACACCGCACATCGAGTGCGTGGCGGTGCTCGAGAAGTGAGCCAGGCTCGGGCGTTCGGCGTTGCCGCAGGTCTCGACCCCGAGGTCGCGGCGCCGCTGGCTGCGCGATGTGAGCAGCTGGGTTACTCGGCGATGTTCTCGAACGACCATCCCGGCGCGAAGGGACTCGAGACACTCGCGGTGTTTGCCAGAGACACTTCAGAGATCGACCTCGGAGTGGGTGTGATCGCGATCGATCGTCAAGACCCCACAGAGATCGCTGGAGACATCGAGCGGCTGAACCTGGACCGGGAACGGCTGTGGCTCGGGGTCGGCGCGGGATTCTCCAAGAAGCCGCTGACCGCGATGAGGGAGGCGCTGCCGAATCTGCGCGAGGCGCTACCCGGAGTGAGGTTGGTGCTGGCGGCGATGGGGCCGAAGATGTGCGAGTTCGCAGGGGCCGAATGGGACGGGGTCTTCTTCAACTGGATGACCCCGGGATTCGCAGCCCAGGCCAGGGAACGAGTCGAAGCAGGTGCCAGCGGCGCGGGTCGCGAGACCCCGAGGGTGATGGGATACGTGAGGACGGCCGTGGGAGACGACGCGGCTGAGCGGTTGGTGAAGGAGGAATCCTTCTATCGCGATCTCCACGACGGGTACCGGAACCACTTCGAGCGACTCGGAGAGCCGGAGGGAACGGTGGGTGTGGCCGCTGCAGATTCCTCCGGCGCGCAACAGGGCCTGGATGAGTTCGAGGCCCTGGATCTGGTCGTTGTCAGGGGACTGGCCAGCGCGAAGCTCGACTCGATGAGCGCGGTCGCCGAGGCGGCGGCACCCGGCGCCTGAAACCTTCCTCAGCCTTCCTGATCGGGATCCAGTTCCACCTGCTCGTCAGCGCAGGTGGCACACAGGACCTCGGGTGAATCGGTCCCCTCGACTATCGCCGCTTCCTTCTCGGCGTCGGTGAGAGGATTGCCGCAGCTCGAACAGTTGTCGGGCAGCTCTTCGACCGATCTCTCCTCTAACTCCATAGAGCCGAGTCTAGGGATGCGAAGGGTTGCTTACTAGTAGGGAGGCAGCTGGGCGTACCAGTCCCCCAGTACGCGGAAGGAGGTCCAGAAGCGCTTCTTGGCCTCCTCTTCATCCAGAGAGAGATCGATGTCCGGTACGAAGAGCACGTCGATGGTCGGGGTGAGGCGCTGTACCTCCCCCTCGATCTCGGCGACCGGCTCGGAGAGCGGCAACTCGAGGTCGTTCAGCGACTGGAGTGCATCGATCCCCATGACCACGATCATCCTCGGGTTCACGATCGCGATCTCCTCCGCTACGCGGGAGATGCACTCGGAAGAAGCGTAGCCGGGCTCGGTCAGCGGACACTTGCAGCAAAGGGTCCCGAAGACGACGATCGGATCGATCGCCAACCGCTCGAAGCTCTTCATCAGGGCATGACCGGATCGGCCGAAGAAGGCCACTCCCTCCTCGATCTCCGACGAGGTCGCGGAGTGCTTCAGCATCATGATGTCTGCCTGAGGGTGGCCCGAACCCTGAACGGGCATCACATCGCCGCGCGGACAGTCGGCACAGGACGAGAGATCACTGCCGAGTTCGTTGAGCTCGCGAATCGCGCGCTCCAGGTACTTCTCCTTTATCTCGTCTTCGGTCGTCTGCACGGGTGGTATCTCTTTCTCCGCGCTCACACCGAACTCCTACGCCTGCATCACTTCTTTCCCGCTTTGGCAACGGACTTGCGGCGACGGGAGGTGCCCTTGTCCGAATCGACACGAGGCTCGAGCGACTTGCCGCCTCTGCCGCCGCTCGTCTGGAGGAATTTCAGCGTCTGGACGTAGGCCAGATTCTTGTGCTTGCGCACGATCTCTGCCTCGCGCATCGCCTCGAGGAACTCCGCAGGACCATCGAAGTCCCGCAAGCGGATCATCACGCTGCCGAGCCCCTGGGCCACGTGGCTGTCCGAACCGGCACCGGGGATGATCCGGTACTTCTCGGCGAAGCGGACCGCTTCCTCGTTGAAGGAGTTGAGCGCCACCCTCGGATTGAAGATCTCGAGGATGTCGATCTGGTCGACCACCTTGGTCAAGTGCTCGTAGTCGGGCACCGCATGTAGTCGATCGAACGGATGCGGAACGTAGACGAGCCCTCCCTGACGACGGATCTCGGCGATCGTCTCCGCAAGCGACATCCCCCTCTCGATCTTCTCCTCGATGAAGAGACCGATCACCTCTCCCTCGCTGGCGGTCTTGACCTCCTCGGCCACGATCACCTTGATGCCGCCGATGCGCTCGGCGATCTCTCGCGCCTCGAATGCCCCTGAGATCTCGTTGTGATCGGTGATCGCGATCGCCCCGAGGCCTCTCTCCTTCGCCGTCTCCAGCAGGACCTCTGCGGGGGTGGCGCAATCGGGGGAGTGATCGGTGTGCATGTGCAGGTCGCAGTGGATGAAGGAGCGCGAGCGGATCCGGCGCCTGACCGCGGGGTCGCCCGCAGGGTCGTGCCGGCGAGAGGCGATGCGTGTGTACTCGCCCTCGATCTCGTCGACCACCTTGGTCCAGGTCCTTCCCTTGAGCGCCTTCCGACCGGCGGCGGCGAGCCCCCGCCTGACCTTCGGGTTCTCGATCAGGCGACCGATCTGGTCGGAGAAGGTCTGCGCGTCCCCGACCGGGAAGAGCAACCCCCTCTCGCCGTCTGCGAGCACCTCCTCGTAGAGATCGAGCCCGGAGGCGACCACTGCCGCATCGCCCCCGACCGCCGAGGTGAGTCGACCGGCCGCTGGAAGTACTCCCGACGAAGCGAAACATGCGATGTCGGCCCCTGCGAGGACCTGATCGGGCGAGGCATCATCGGGGCCGAGCACGGTCAGCCGGGTGCGTAGTCGGGCGCCGAGCCTCGACGCCACGTCCAGCTCCGATGGCGCCCAGACGACCAGCTCCCAACCCTCCAGCGGGAGCAGCCGGCGAAGCGCGCTGCCGACCAGTCTGAGCGCCCCGCGTTCCTCGGTCGCGCAGTAGACGATCCGGATCGGTGCCTTCGCTCCGGTCGCCCGCCGAGGAAGGGGATCGACCTGATCAACGCCCGGCCCGACCTCGAGGTACTCACCCGGGAAGCTGCGCTCGAGGACTTCCGCGGTGGCCCGGTACGAAGCCATGCGTGAGTCGGCTCGGCCGAACAAGAGCTCGACCAGCGGTCTGGTCACCTGGGTTGCGACTGCTCGCTCTGCGACCTCGTGGAAGGTGGCGACGTTGAGTGAGCGGCTGTGGCGAAGGGCGATCGAGCCCGCGCTCGGGGCGAAGGGGTCATGGACGTGGACGATGTCGATGCCCTCGAGGTTGAGGATCTGTTCGAGGGTCCGGCGCAGATCGAGCGGGAGCGGAGGTGGTTTGCGTCGGGCACCGGTTGGCAGCGGAAGAGTCTGACCGATGCCGATCAGGCGGGCGCGACCCCTGACGAACAGGTCCGAAGCGTCGACCGCGCGGTCGATCGACTTCCGCGACTCACGGACCGCAGTGCGCGAATAAGTCGGCGCAGCGATCGCCACTCGGTGACCTCTGGCAGCCAGCCCGTCGGAGGTGCGGGAGATGAACTCGGTGATCTCATGAGACTCGTCCCAGGGCCGAGGACAGACCTGGACGATCGAAAGTCCTTCGTCTTGTGGCACGGCTTGGAGGATATCCCCCGCCGCTGGAGCGGCAGAGGGGCTCGAGGGTGACCTCCGGGCGGGAGGTCAGGCCTTCTTCGAGCTGCCCTTCCCCTTGGCCTTGCCTTTGGCCGCGGGCTTCTTCTTGGCCTTGACGACCTTGCCCTTGGCAGCACCCCTCTTTGCGGGGTTAGCGGTGATGAAGTCCTCGGTCATCTGACGCGCGTCGGGATCGGGGCGCTGATTGTGAGGCGACTTCATCAGGTAACTGGAGGGACCATCCAACTGGCCCGCGATTCCGTTGTCGAGAGCGAGCTTGATCAACCTGACGGCATCGATCACGATGCCGGCGGAGTTCGGTGAATCCCATACCTCGAGCTTGAGCTCGATGTTCAGCGGCACATCTCCGAAGGCACGACCCTCAGCCCTGATGTGCGCCCACTTGCGGTCGGTGAGCCACGGCACGTAGTCAGACGGTCCGATGTAGACGTCGTCCGCCGGGAGCTCGTGGTCCATGATCGAGGTCACGGCGTTGGTCTTGGAGATCTTCTTCGACTCCAGCCGCTCGCGTTCGAGCATGTTGTAGAAGTCCATGTTCCCGCCCACGTTCAACTGGCTGGTGCGCTCCAGACGGACGCCACGATCGGCGAAGAGTCGCGCAAGCTGGCGGTGCAGGATCGTTGCGCCGACCTGGCTCTTGATGTCGTCGCCGATGATCGGCAGACCAGCCTCCGTGAAGCGCTTGTCCCAGTAGTCCTCGCGAGCGATGAACACCGGAAGGCAGTTGACGAACCCGACGCCCGCTGTAAGCGCCTGTTCGACGTACCACTTAGTCGCTTCTTCGGAGCCGACCGGCAGGTAGCAGACCAGCACATCGGTCTTGGTGTCCTTGAGGATCTTGACGATGTCGGCTGTCTCGCCCGGAGCCTTGGTGATCTTCTCCTTCAGGTACTTGCCGAGCCCGTCGTGGGTCATCCCGCGATGGACCTTGACCCCGAGGTTCGGCACGTCGGAGAACTTCATGGTGTTGTTCTGACCGGCGAAGATCGCCTTGGAGAGGTCCTTGCCGACCTTGTCGGCGTCGATGTCGAAGGCGGCGGTGAACTCGATGTCCTTGACGTGGTAGCCGCCGAGATCGACGTGCATCAGACCCGGGACCTGCTCCGAGGGGTCGGCATCCTTGTAGTACTCGACGCCCTGAACGAAGGAACTTGCGCAGTTGCCTACGCCGACTATCGCTACCCGGACCTTTCCGTCGGGGGAGCCGTTGCGTGAAGTGCCACTTGCCTTGCCGTTTGAGCCGCTCATTGGTTGCTACATCCTCCTATGGATGGGAATGGTGGGTGAAAGTGCGCTTGCGGAAAGCGTCCGGCTCTCCGCCGTGCAGCAGGAACCGACAGGCTACCGGGCCTCGCCCTCGTGTAGGGCCTTGCGAACGTGCCAGACCCTCTGGAAGACGGTGATCGTGGTCAGGAGTGCCATCGCGTAGATGGCCGGAGCCAACAGTTCGATGTCGAAGATCCCGGCTCCCTCGGCGAACACGAGACCGATCGAGAGGATCACGACCCTGACCGGCCTGGTCGCCCAACCGACCGTGCACTCCACTCCGAGGGCCTCCGCGCGGGCTCTGGTGTAGCTGACCATCAGCGACCCCAGGACGACGACCACGCACATCGCAGCAGGGAAGGTCTCCCCCTGACTGGCGAAGTAGGCGGCAACCGCGGTGAGCACCACGCCCTCCTCGATCCGGTCGAGAGTCGAGTCGAGGAACGCGCCGAAGAGTGTCCCCTTCCCCGACGCCCTCGCATAGCGGCCATCGAGGGTGTCCATGATGGATCCGACGATGAAGGCGACACCGCCGAGCAGGAATTGCTCCTGCCAGATCAGCACCGCCGCGAGCAGGTTGAGGACCAGCCCGACCATCGAGATAGCGTTGGGAGTGAGCCGCGACTCGATCAGCCGATCGCGGACCGCGATGGAGCGGTCGCCGGGTGCGGCCTTCTTCCTGGATGTCTTTCCGTTGCTCATCTAGACGGCGATGGTCTCAGCATGGTCGGAGGTCAAGCGTTTCTCGACCCTGAGGGCCCATCGTGGGTTCGCCCAGGCGAACGCCGAAGCCACCCCCAGCGCCAGCAGGGCGGTGAGCGCGCCGAACACCGCATCCAGCCACCAGTGGTTTCCGGTCGCGCAGACGATGTAGGTCATCAGGATCGGATAGAGGAAGAAGAAGACCTTGGCGAACGGGTTCCTCAACAGATAGGCGAGTGACCAGGCGAGGATCATGGACAACCCCACGTGCATCGAGGGGACCGCGGCGAACGGGTTGAACAGCGGGTTGCCGGGATCGCTGAGGATCGGCCGGTTGCCGGTCACCTCCTCCGAGAGGGCGAAGCCGAGGTCCTCGAAGAACCGGGGTGGGGCGGTCGGATAGGCGAGATAGGCGAGTACCGAGATCCCCATGGCGGCGATGACCATGTTCCTCACGAAGGGGTAGCTGCCGGGGCGGAGCAGGTAGATGAGGAGGAGCATCAGGCAGGAGCCCCTGAAGTGGAGGTTGGCGTAACCCCAGGCAGTCGCGTCCCCGACCCACCCCTGCTCCAAGCCCCATCTCTGCAGATCCGGCTCGAAGAAGAGACCCAAGGATCTCTCGATGGCGAGCAGGTCGCGGGCGTTTTCGAAGGCCAGCCACTGCGGTCCGACCACGGCCCCGCGGGCGTAGCGCCACGCGTAGTAGGCCGCGGCGATGATCAGCAACTGGAGGATCAGGTCGAGGGGACCACGCGGGAGGATCCGGTCGACGAGTCGGGGTCGATCCACACCCGACGAAGCCCTGACCGCGGCCTCAGCCATCGGAGGCGAGATCCCGGTGGGAGCAGATCCGCCCACCGCCGAGCACACGCCACGGGGTGAACCCGGCGTGGACCTCGATCGGACCGGGCTTCAGCACCCGTACCTGGGTGAAGCCGTCCTCCGAGGGGACCAGACATGCCTGACCACGCTCGACCGTCCAGTACCTGGTCCAGCGGACTCGCACCGTCGCCTTGCCAGGACGCAGACCGCGGAGGATGAACCCCTGTGGCTTGATCTTGACCAGCTCCGCTGCGCCGCTTGCGACAGGGGTCGGGTCCTTCACCGCGTAGACCGTCCAGTTTGCATTGCGCATCACCGGCTCCAGGTAGCCGGGGCGACTGGCGATCAGGTTCGCCTCGGCGACGCCGGCGTAGTCGAGCGGTGAGTCCGGCACTGCGACGTAACCGACCGCGAGCGAGTCGAGCCACTTGCGGTACTGGCCTGGCGGGATCTCGCGTTCGTAGAAGATCGGGTTGAGCTTCCGGTCCAACTGCCGCTGCCAACCGCGGGCGATGTAGATGCCCTTGGGCATGTAGGCCGCCTCCCAATGGTGGGAAGACGGCACCACCTCGACCCGGTACTCGCGATCGTCCATCACTCCTCGCAGGTAATCGGCGACCGGGGCGTAATAACCCGGCTGCACCGACGGCTGGGCCTGAACCGTCTCGAGATCCCTGACCACCGGCACCAACTGCCAGTAGACGGCGAACGGGGCCAAGAGGAAGAGGATCATCCGCTGACGCTGCCAGAGCGCACAGGCGAACAACGGGCCGAGGAAAAGCGCACCGAGACGCGTGGCGTTCCCACCCATCGGAGAGTCGACGGTGAAGGCGACCAGCAGCAGCAAGCCGTAGGCAGCGACACCGAGGCGGAGCAGTCTCTCCTGTCGCGGAATACAGAGGAAGGCGATGATCGCCATCACGAAGGCAGGGAGGAAACTCGACAGGACGAACGGCTCTGTCCCGCCCTCGGGGAACACGAGCGAGACGAGAGCCACCATTCCGGCCGAGGCGACCGCGATCTCGAGGCCCTCCCGGCGCTTGCCCCAGGCTGCATAGGTCAAGCCGGCGCAGGCCAGGAAGAGCGCAGCCACGGGGCTGCCGAACGGACAGAGCAACGCCAGTGCTATTGCGAGCCCGCGCTTCCCGCGCTGAAGCGCGAGCACCGCCCCGAGAGCTAGTGCGATGCCGACCGCGAAGGTCAGCCGGCCGGTAAAGAGGCTGATCGAGGCGCTTGCCGCGAACCAGACCACACCGATCCTCGCCCGCTCGCCCCACCGGGCATAGACGATCTCGGCGAAGATCAACGCCGAGAGGACCACGGCGACGGCGGCCACCAGTCTGGGGGAGAAGATCGAACCGAGCAGCGGCAGGATGAACCCGTACCCGGGCAGGTGATGGCCACCGAACCAGAGGTTGTCCCACGCGGCGAAACCTTGGTTCTCGAACAGCCCGACCCTGAAGGTCTGTGCGGCGAAGTCTGCGGTCGACGGAGCCGTCAGCAGATAGACAGCCGAGAGCACACCCGAGACGAGCGCGGGTTCCCAGAGGCGCCCGGCGGAGGCGCGCCAACGTACGACACGATCGCTCAAGCGGGCGCGGTCCGCCAAGCCCAGGCGCCGGGCCGCGCGCGGGCGAGGATCAAGTTCGCGGTCATCGCAGAGGCCACGGCCACGGTGGCGCCTGCCGCGGCATCGACCCAGAAGTGATTGGCCGTCACCAGCACCACGAAGAAGACCGTGGCCGGGTAACAGATCCAGAGCACCTTGAAGATCGGCTTCGAGACGAGCATCGCGGCGGGAATCCCCACGAGCAGCGAGAAGCAGACGTGCATGGATGGAACCGCGGCGAAGGGATTGATGAAGAGGTTGACCATCGCCGAGTCGTGCTTGACCTGTGTGTAGGTGGCGATCGTGTCGACGAAACCGGCCTGCGGGATCAAGCGCGGAGGCGCGGTCGGGACGAGGGCGTAGCCGACCAGCGCCAGTGCCATCGCCACCATGAACATGTTGCGGACGAAGTAGAAGTTGGGGTTCTTGTAGAAGTAGAGCCAGATCAGGAACGCGGTCGTGATCACGAAGTGGCTGTTGACGTAAAAGAAGTTGGCTGCGTCGATCAACCAGCGGTAGTCGATCAACGCCGACTGCAGCGCTGGCTCGAAGAAGGTCCCGGTGGAGCGCTCGAAGTTGATGATCGAAGCGGCGTTGGCGAAGGCCTCGGCCTTCTTGCCCTCGGCGACACCACGCACGGTCTCGTAACAGACCTCCGCGATCACGAACAACATCAGCTGTCTGACCACGTCGATCCGGCCGTTGGGGAGCCTCGGCGCTGTCTCGATCACGCGCCTGACCGTCCTGTTGTTTAGAACTTTCCTCCGCACTGAACAGGCGATTGTATTCGGTGGGGGTCGCTCAGGCGAAACGCGCCGCCCGAACGGGAACGGCAACCTTCTTTCGCGTCTCAGTCCGACTCGAGGAACTCGACCATGCGGTCGACCAACCAGGGGCGCTCTCGCCATGGCCAGTGTCCGGCTCCGGGTACCTCGAGCAGCTCGGCATCGGGCAGCGCCGCCGCGTACGCAGGGCCGAACTCGGCGTCGATGTAGCGATCACGATCGGGCCAGACCACGAGCGCTGGGCATGTGAGTGAGGCGAGGTCGCGACCAGCGCGGGCCAGTTCGTCCTCCGGTGCAGAGCGGTAGAGCCGCAGCACGGCATCGAGTGTCCCCCGGTCCATCCCGTCCTGGATCATCCTCACGAACTCGGGCTCAGGCTTGCTCCAGTCTCCCCTCGCCTCCCGCAAAGCGGGACCGAGCAGGGCCGGGGTCCAGAGCGCGACGAACGCCTCGCCGAGCCCACGAGTCCGCCAGATCCGGGCCAGTCTGTGCCATCGGTAGCCGGGCAGGAACGGAACCGCCGAGCAGATCACGAGGCGGTCGACCCGCTCGGGCTGGCGCATAGCGGAGAGCAGACCGACCCCGCCCCAGTCGTGCACCACCAATCGGTAGCGATCCACCCCGACGGTGTCGAGATATTCGATCAGGAAATCGGCGTAGCGATACATCGAGCAGTCGAACCGCTCGGAGTCGGGACGCTCCGACCGACCGAAGCCCGGCAGATCGGGTGCGAAGGCCGGACTCGACATCCGCTCCAGGAACTCCTGCCAGTCAGCGGAGTTCGTGGGGTTGCCGTGGACGAAGAGGGTGGGGATGCCGTCTCCGGGTCGGAAACGATGGAAGGTGCGGATGCCTCCCACCGAGACCGTGCCGGTATCGACTCCGTCGTCTGGTCCCGGGGGCATCAACTCGTGAACGAGAATATCCTCGCCCTCGGTGGCTCTGCCGAGAGAACTGAAAGTCGACCGCAAGGCATCCCGTCGCAAGGACGCGAAGGCCGGTAAACCGAGGATCCCGAAGAGGACCGCCGAGTGGCGTCGCCCCAGCGCCAAGAGAGTTCGAGCGCTTCGTGATCGACTCCGCGAGATCTATGGCAGGCCGGTCAACCAGCCGCATGGCGATCCGGTCGCCGAACTGGTCCGGACGATCCTCTCTCAGAACACCAACGATCGAAACCGCGACGTAGCGTTCGACCGACTGGTCGAGAGATTCCCGACCTGGGAGGAGGTCAGAGACGCGCCGACCCGCCAGGTCGAGTCGGCCCTCAAGCCTGGAGGTCTCGCCAAGACCAAGGCGCCGAGGATCCAGGAGGTGCTGCGGAGGATCGGTGATCCACCCGATCTCGAGTGGTTACGAGAGGCGCCGCGAGACGAGGCGGTCGAGTGGCTGTGCGAACTGCCGGGGGTCGGCAGGAAGACCGCTGCCTGCGTGCTGATATTCACCTGGGACCTGCCGGAGATGCCGGTGGACACGCATGTGCATCGAGTGGGTGGACGACTCGGTCTGTTCAGGCCGAACGCGTCGTTCGAAGAAGCGCACGACGAGATGCTGGCGATCACCCCTCCGGCGGATGCCTACGAATTCCACATCAACCTGATCCGGCACGGACGAGCTGTCTGCCGCCCCAAGCCCAAGTGCGACGAGTGCGGTCTCAGCAGGATGTGCCCCTGGCGAAAGGCACGAACCGCGCAGGGAGAGCGGGTCGGCTGACCGCACGCCGGGGCGCCCTCATATACTCAAACCCCAGATGCAGCGAAAGACCTTCGTCATATTCGGAATAGTCGCCGTCTTCCTCGCGGTCATCGTGCCCGCGTGGGCGCTGAGCACCGACGGCAGCGAGTCCTCCGCACCGGAGGCCGTCCCGGCGGACCTCGAAACCGGCAAGGATCTGTTCGTGACCAACTGCGGGGCCTGTCACACCCTCTACAAGGCCGGCACCGACGGAGTCGTCGCTCCCAACTTGGACGAGCTGCTCGCGCCTCCTGGTCCGGTCGCCCCCGATCCTGACTCGATCTACCCGCGGGTACTCAGTTCGGTCAACAACGGGGTCGGTGGGCGTATGCCCGCTGGAATCCTCTCCGGCCAACAGGCTGAGGAGGTCTCGTGGTTCGTGGCCAAGGTCGCCGGCAAACGCTGACCACGCTCGATCCCCAGCGTCACACAGTGGTCGGATCGGTTTGCCCTTACTCCGCTACCAATGTAGATTCATGGTGTTGTTCAGGGAGAGATAGAGGGAACCCGGCGCGCAGGTGCCGAGGCTCGTAATCGAGAAGAGGGGGATACTTTCATGAAGGCAGATCTGGGAATCAAGAGGTTCGACCGGCGGGTACTGGCCGGAGTGATTGCGCTGACAGGAGCTGCGGCGATGCTCTTCGGAGTGGCAGCCGAGAATGCCCAGGCAGCCAAGGGCAAGGACATCCGCGTGATGACGCGCAACGTCTACCTCGGTGCCGACCTCGGACCGGGTCTCGAGTCGAACAGCCTCGCTGAGCTGACTTCCGGCGCTGGCGAGATCCTGCGCAGCGTCGACGCGACCAAGTTCAGCGATCGCGCCAAGCAGCTCGCCAAGGAGATCCGATCGACCAACCCGGATCTCGTCGGCCTGCAGGAGGTCGCCCTGTGGCGGACCAAGACCCCGCCGGTGGTGTACATCCCAGGGCTCAATTCGCCTGTATCCACCACGGTCAGGTACGACTTCCTGGCGCTGTTGCTGGCAGCGTTGAACAAGGGCAAGCCGAAGGTCCAGCGCTACTCGGCCGCGGTAGTCAAAAACCAGTTCGACTTCGAGACCCCTACCGACGTCGATGACAACACCGGGACTTGCACCAACTTCGAGTATTTGGGTACACCGAACGCGGGATGTGGAGCCTTCCCGGGTGCGGACCTGACCGGCCGTCTGACCATGCGTGACGTGATCCTCGTCAAGGCCGGGGTCAAGGTCTCGCAGAAGGCGAGCGGCACCTTCGGTGACCGCAACGGTGACGGTGACGCCGGTGATGTGGGTGATGAGGCAGAGAACCTCTACACCCCGCTGCTCGCAGGTGGTGTAGCGGTACCGGTCACTCGCGGCTGGAC
>CAIUSP010000055.1 GCA_903901855.1 uncultured bacterium
GAAGATGACCACAGCGAGAAACAGGAGCATGCAGACGATTCTCATGAGGGTGACGAAGGTGCGGGCGAGCACGGATCCTTCGACCCTCATGTATGGATGGATCCGGATCGGATCGCCGCTGCAGTCCCTGCCCTCGTGAAGAGCCTCAGTGTCGTCGATCCGTCTGGCTCAGAGGGATATCGAGAGCGAGGCCTTCGTTACCAGCGAAACCTCCGCGCTTTGGTGAGGGAGATGCAGGCCGAGATGGAGTCGATCTCTTCCGATCAGCGAAAGCTGGTCACTTCACACGACTCGATGGCCTACTTCGCCGAACGCTTCGACTTCGAGATACTCCCCACCCCCTTTCCCGCGACAGGCGCGGAGGCCGAAGGTAGTGCTGGAGCAATTGCCGAGGTCGAGGCGGCCATCGAGCAATCAGGCGTTTCAGCGGTCTTCCCTGAAGCTGAGTCGAACCCCGCCGTACTCGAAAGGATCGCTGAGCGCACCGGGGTAGAGATCGTCACCGGGCTGCTGATCGAGTCGCTCGGACCGTCGGGTAGTTATCTGGAGATGATGAGATCCGATTCACGTCTGATCGATCGTGGGTTGGGCTCCTGAAGCCGCCTTCGCGGTTCTTAGACTTCTGCTGATGAGAGAGATGTGGCGCACCCCGTCGGGACGCGGTTATCTGGGCGCCCTGATCGCAGTGGCGGTCGCGACGGTCGCGGGAGTAGTTGTGTTCTGGCCCCATGGTGAGTCGAATGTCTCCACCCCTCTACGCTCGGCTGCAACCGAACGGGCCGAGATCATCTCCCTGAGGGCGATCCCCTGTCCAACAGGTATCGAGGGCGGATGCGAAGAGGTCGAGATCCGCCTTCAGTCGGGTCCAGATGAAGATCAGATCGCCACGATCCAGAGCCTTGGTGGCCCAGGCACGCCTGCGGAGGCAGGCCTGGAGACAGGTCAGGTCATCCGGGTTTCCTCGAGCCTCGACTCGAGAGGCTCACCGACCTATCTGATCACGGATTTCGAGCGTCGAGGATCGCTGCTTTGGTTGGCACTCTTGTTCACCGCACTGGTGGTGGCCTTCGGACGATGGCGTGGCGCCCTCTCACTGCTCGGGTTGGGCGTCGGGCTGGCAATCGTGCTCGCCTTCATCGTGCCGGCAATCCTCGATGGTTCGCCTCCGCTATGGGTTGCGATCTTCGGCTCTCTCGCAGCAATGATCGTGACCATCCTGCTCGCGCACGGCGCTGGAGCAAAGAGTGTGGCGGCCATCTTGGGGACAGCGGGTAGCTTGGTTCTCGTCGCTCTCCTCGCCTCGCTGGCTGTCGGACTGACGAACATCACTGGATTCTCATCGGAGGAATCGACCTCGCTGGCTCAAAACGGAGTGCTGAATCTCGAGTCGCTCAGCGGACTGGTCCTTGCAGGGATGGTGATCGGAGCGCTCGGGGTTCTGGACGACGTCACTGTCAGCCAAGCCTCGACCGTCGTGGCACTGAGAAAGGCAAACCCGTCGCTTGGATTTCGTGGTCTGTATTCGAGAGCCGTCGAGGTTGGTCGTGATCACGTCTCAGCGACGGTGAATACGCTGGTCTTCGCTTACGTCGGAGCCTCACTTCCGATCCTGCTGATACTCACATCTACGGATCTTGGACTGATCGACGGGATCAACCTCGAGCTGGTGGCAAAAGAGGTGGTTGCGATGCTGGTCGGATCCATCGGCCTGATCGTGGCGGTGCCCCTCACGACCGCTATCGCAGCAGCGCTCGTCGCAAAGCTCGATCCGTCGGACCTGGGTGCAACTTCGGGACATCACCACTGACAGGCGATACTCGTGAGACTGGACCGACTACAGGAGACCTGCCGCAGCGACCGCCGCAGCGAAGATGACAGCGGTAATCACGAGTTTCCGCAGCCGACTCGTGCGGAGTGATCTGAAACGTGTCAACAAGACCGCTCGAAAGCCGATTGCAGTCCCCACACTCGTTGCCGCGACAGCTGCGCATTGCATACACATGACTGCAACCACTAATAGCAGTCCGACGAGCCTCATCCTGGCAGGCTTTTCGGCAATCGCCATCACGCTGACCGGGTGTGGAGGGATGGACGCCGAGTCGTTCGCCGAGAGAATCCGGGAACAGGGTGTCCAGATGCAGGTCGGCAGGGAGCTCCGCTCGGAACAGGAGGGCCTGACCGTCTACGACTTCAGGATCCC
>CAIUSP010000056.1 GCA_903901855.1 uncultured bacterium
AAGAGCGTCGATCGCTGCGCGCACCGTCCTGCCTGTGAAGAGGACGTCATCGACCAGGACCACCGTCCTACCCGCGGGGTCGAAGTCGAGATGGGTCGCATGAACCACCGGCGCTTCCCCTGAGCCACGCCGCTCGAGGTCATCCCGATAGAAGGAGATGTCCAGATCCCCCAGCGGCACCGCCTCATGGTTCAACTCCGAGATGAGTGCGTGGAGTCGATTGGCCAGAACCGCCCCACGAGTGTGTATCCCAACTACGGCGAGATTCCCGCCATCGGGATTCTTCTCGACTACCTCATGCGCGACGCGAGTAAGCGCCCTGCGCAGGGAGTCCTCGTCGAGGACGCAATTTTGGGTCATGCCGCTCCTTCTTGGTCTCACTGGACCGGGTTAAAGGATCGTTCGGCAACGAGCCTAGCAGTGCTCTCCGACGGTTTGGGACGAGTCGCCCCAGATCGGTGTGTAGCTCAGATGTCCACCTCGGTGACCGAGCTGACCTCAGCCTCGACTGCCCCCCGAGCACCGTTGACGACCAACTCGGGAGCGCCGCGCTCCGGGTAGGGGATCTCGACCAAGTCGAAGTCCCGCGGAGCAATCGTGTCCGAGTGGACCTCTCGGGCCTCATCGAGGACATCACCGATCCTGTATCGGGTGGAGATGTGGACGAGCGCGAGCATCTCGACACCTGCCGCCTCTGCCAACTCAGCCGCCTCTCTGGCGGTCGAGTGGCCGGTCTCGACGGCACGCTGAGCATCCTCGTCGGCAAAACTGGCGTCGTGGATCAGCAGCTGGGCACCGCGGGCAGCCGCCGAGGTGAGTGAGGAGGGGCGGGTGTCACCGGTCACCACCACCCGCCTTCCGGGCCTCGTCTCACCGAGCACCTGTTCTGGCTGGACCTCTCCCCCGGGCACCTCAACCGCATGCCCTCGCTGGAGGCGTCCGAAATCACGTTCGTCGGTGATTCCAAGCCTCGTCGCCTCGGCGGGATCGAACCTCCCCGGTCGCTCTGGCTCGATCAGTGCGTAGCCATAGGCCTCGACCCGATGCTCGACCGGAAATCCATGAATACCGAAACCCTCGTAGGAGATCTCGTCCCCTGGCTGCATCTCGACCAACTCGATCGGATAAGACACCCTGCCGATGATCCGCCCCAATGACGAGTAGAGCGCCTCCAGCCCTCTGGGCCCGACGATTCGAAGAGGACGCTCTCTCCCGTGGAGGTCGTAGGTCTTCAGCAGGCCGGGAAGCCCAAGGTAATGATCAGCGTGGAAGTGGGTCAAATAGATGTCGTCGACCGCAACGAGCCCGACAGAGCGCATGAGCTGACGTTGGGCGCCCTCCCCGCAATCGATCATCACCCGCGCGCCACCTGCGCGCAGGAGTACGCATGCGGTGGCCCGCCGTGCAGTCGGCACAGAGCCACCGGTACCCATGAATGCGACCGAGAGATCCATCCCGAGCAGCCTAGATGCGCGAGGCGCAGACGGTTGGGAGGGAATATCCGGGCGAGGAGCCGCATCCATGTATTCCGAGAGGTGTTCACTCAGTACCGCAAACCCAACCACTACCTTGGAACCCGCATGAGACCAATACGGCAGATCTTCATGTCACCACGCGCCGCCGCGCTGGTCGCTGCGGTCTGCGTGATCTCTGTCCTCAGTGTGGAGGGTCCGGTCTCCGCCCAGGCCGCGACTGAGTGGCGACAACGTCCTGCGGTCCCCACCCTGACGCCCGGCCAGACCAAGGACCTGCGGGCCTTGTTCAGAGAAGGCTTGGCTCTGGGCAACCGGCCGCGGTCGTTCATCAAGGTCGGAGACTCGATCTCGTGGACCCCTCTCTACCTGCAGGGAATCTCTTGCCGGGAGGAGCGACTTGGGAATTTCGGGAGACTCAAGCCCTCCATCAACTGGTTCAGAGGACTGCGCCTACCCGCGTGGGCCAGCGACTCGGATTGTGACGGTGACGACCCGTTTGGTCGTGACAGCGCAGCTGCGAGACCCTTCCAGTTCAGCTCTTGGCCCTTGCTCGACCCGAGCCAATACGCACCGGGTTTTCAACCCGATCCGCAATGTGGAAGCGGTGAGACTGCGTTGACCTGCGAGGTGCGACTGCTTCGCCCCAGCATCGGGCTGATCATGCTCGGCACGAACGATGCCAGCCTCCAGATCAATGGGGCAGCGGTCAAGGGGTTTCTCAGGGATCAAGTCATCTGGCTCAAGGAGAGAGGGGTAATCCCGGTGTTGTCGACCCTCCCGCCGCGTCTCGACTCGCCGCAGCGCGAGGCATCCGCGCTCTCCTATCAGCCCGCCGTCGCCGATCTGGCGGACGAAGAGGGAATTCCACTGATCAACCTCTGGAAGGCTCTACACAGGCAACGCATGGCGAACTTCGGCATGGCAGCGGACGGGGTTCATCCGAACACCTTCGGTAGGCCTGGATGCGAATACCTCAGGGAGCGCTGTCGGTCTGTCGTCTTCTCTCCAGAGGCACTCCGATTCGGTCACAACCGGCGCAATCTGATTACGCTCCAGACGCTGGACCTGCTGCGGCGAAAGGTCATCGCACCTGTGCTCGCCTCCGCACGCTAGGGACCAGCCTGTCTTGCGCTCCCTAGACTGATCTCTACAGGCGCCCGTAGCTCAGCTGGATAGAGCGCGTGCCTCCGGAGCACGAGGTCACAGGTTCGAATCCTGTCGGGCGCGTATGACCGAGGTGATGCCAAACTTCGCTGACGAGGGTGACTTCTCCGATGCCAAGGAAGGGCTCGTAGCGGCCTACGAAGGCGCACCCATCCTCGACGCAGAGGGAAACGAGGTGTGGGATCCCTCGCGCTACGCATTCGTAGATGGCGAGCCCCCCGAGACCGTGAATCCCAGTCTCTGGCGTCAGACCAGGTTGCTCAGGATCGCCGGGCTGTTCGAGGTCTGCGAAGGCATCTACCAGCTACGGGGCTTCGACCTCTCGAATATGCACGTGATCGAGGGCGAGGAGGGGATCATCGTGGTCGATCCACTGATCACTACCGAGACGGCCGCAGCAGCGATCGCGCATTACCGGGAGCACCGCGGTGACCGACCTGTCATCGGGTTGATCTACACCCACAGCCATATCGATCACTTCGGAGGAGCCAAGGGACTCTTCCCGAACGGCGTGCCGGACGACCTCCCGGTGTTGGCCCCCGTCGGCTTCACGCAGGAGGCCGTCGGAGAGAACATCTTCTGCGGGATAGCGATGGCCCGCCGAGCTGCGTACATGTACGCTGCCGCACTCGAACCGGCTCCCGAAGGTCAGATGGGCGCCGGACTTGGCCTCACCACATCGACCGGTTCGATCAGCCTGATCCGCCCGAACGACGAGGTCTCCGAGACGGGCGAGGAGAGAACGCTCGCCGGTATCCGTATGCAGTTCCAGCTCACCGCCGACTCCGAGGCACCCGCGAACATGAGCATCTTCTTTCCCGATCATCAGGCGCTCTGCGTCGCGGACATCGCCGTTCACGGGCTGCATAACCTGATGACACCGAGGGGCGCTCTGGTTCGTGATGGCCACGCATGGGCCGCTTACCTCGGTGAGGCGCTGGACCTGTTCGGAGACGAGACACGGGTCATGTTCGCGGGGCACCACTGGCCGATCCGCGGCGGCGAGAGGGTCAGAGAGCGACTCGCGCTGCAGAGAGATCTGTACACCTACCTGCACGACCAGACCGTGCGGATGATCAACCTCGGGTACACGGGCAGCGAAATCGCAGAGGAGCTCGACTTACCCGAGGCCCTCGCCTCGGAGTGGAGCTGCCGCGACTACTACGGCTCGGTCAGTCACAACGTCAAGGCGATCTACCAGCGCTACATGGGCTGGTTCGACGGTAACCCGGCCCATCTTTGGCAACACCCACCGACGGAGGCCGGGAAGCGATACGTCGAGCTAGCGGGCGGCCCAGAGGCACTGATCGAGAAAGCGGAGGCAGCGCTGGATGCCGGTGACCTTCGATGGGCAGCCGAGATCTCGTCTCACCTCGTCTTCGCGGACCCCGCAAATGTCGAGGCGCGCGATCTGGAGGCCAGGGCCCTGGAACAGCTTGGGTACGGGGCCGAGAATGCGACCTGGCGGAACTTCTTCCTGATGGGCGCGCATGAACTGAGGGAGGGTCGGGTAGGGGCACCGGTCATCGCAACCCCTCTCGACATGGTCTCGGCGCTGACCGTTGAGCAGATACTCGGTGCAATGGCACTTCGACTCGACGGCCCTCGGGCGGCCGGCGCTCAGGTGGAGATTCTCTGGGAGATCTCCGACACCGGCGAGGCCTTCATGCTCAACCTCTCCAACGGCGCGCTCACACACCGTCCGGCACGAGACGGAGTCGAAGCCCCGACCACGTTGCGCATGGACCGCGCCACGCTGGATGCACTGATCGCGAAGACCGAACCGGTTGAAGATCTTCTTGGCAGCGGACGCATCACGGTCGAAGGGGATCCGATGAAGCTCGGAGAGTTGCTCTCGTTCCTCGACGAGCCCGACCCGGACTTCGAGATCGTCGCGCCCTAATCGACCGATTGACGGGCAACCGCCTCGGGATGCTCCTCATACCACTCGTACGTGGCAGTGAGTCCATCGGCCAACTCCACCCGAGGCGTCCATCCGCAGATATCCGCGATCTTGCCTGAATCGAGAAACTGCCTGTCGATCTCTCCTTCGGGCGTACCCGAGCCGAGGATCTCGGGCTCCGCCTGGGCACCTGAGACATCGCAGATCATCTCAACCACCTCGAGGACCGACCATGGCCGGCCCGAACCGGCGTTGAATGCCTCTCCCCCCGCACGGTCTCCCGATTCGAGCGCATCCGCAACAGCGAGGTAGGCATCGGCAGCGTCGGTCACATAGAGGTAGTCGCGCTCCGGAGTGCCATCGGACCTGAGTACCGGCGCCCTTCCGGAGAGGATCGCACCGATCGTCTCGGGAATCAGCCGCGCGAAGTTGAGATCACCACCGCCGTACAGGTTGGCGAAGCGAGTGACTGCTACCGGCATCCCGTAGGTCGACCAATAAGACCGAGCTATCAGATCAGCTGCGGCCTTCGAGACGTCATATGGGTAGCTGGCCAGCAACGGCGCTTCCTCCCGATAGGGAAGATCCGCCTGAGCGCCGTAGGCCTTGTCGGACGATGCCACTACCGTCCGTGTTCCCTGGTCGAGCCTGCGAACCGCCTCGAGCAGGTTCCAGGTTCCAGTCACGTTGACCTCCAGCGTCGGCAGAGGAGACGCATTTGCCTCGCCGACCTGTGTCTGCGCTGCGAGGTGGAAGACGAGGTCCGGCGAGAACCGGTCTATCGACTCGTTCACGCCTTCTCGATCGAGCAGGTCCATCTGTATGTCATCGACCTCGCCCTCTATCCCGAGCAAAGCGAGCGAGGAGATGCGATCGCCCGTTGGAGGGCGATCGAGACCGGCGACCTCGACGCCACGGTCCAGCAAGGCCCTGCACAGCCAACCGCCCGCGAACCCACGAGAGCCGGTTACCAGCGCCTTTCCAGCACTCATCGGTCCCACCCTCCCCACGGAGCAGGACCCTCGCCGAGCAGATCCTCGAGCGACTGCCGATCCTTGTAGGTGTCCATACAGCGCCAGAATCCTCCGTGTTTGAAGGCACGAAGCTGTGCTTCTGCGGCGAGCGACTCCAGCGGTTCCCGCTCCAGTACGGAATCCTCGGCCAGGTAGTGCTGCACCTCCGGCTCGAAGACGAAGAAGCCGCCGTTGACCCACCCGTCGAGGACGGGCTTTTCTTCGAATCCATGCACCCGATCATCCGCATCGATCCGGGCCAGCCCGAATTGCAGTTCAGGTCTGATCACGGTCATGGTGGCGAGGCAGCCGTGGCGTTCGTGCTCTGCCAGTTCGCTGGCGAGGTCTACATCTGCGAGTCCGTCGGCGTAGGTGAGGGCAAAGCGGCGCCCACTCATCTCCTCCGCTGCCCTGAGGACACGTCCACCGGTCTCGGTGCTCTCGCCCGTATCGAGACAGGTCACGGTGACCCCCTCTGGCCACTCGACCCCCCCGACCCAGTCGGTGATCTGTTCGCCCTTGTAGCCGGTCAGGAGCAGGAACTCCCGGAAGCCCTGACTGGCATAGATGCCGATCACGTGCCAGAGGATCGGCACGCCGCCTACCTCGACCAAGGCCTTGGGAAGGGATTCGGTACGTTCGCTCAGCCTGGTGCCCCGACCTCCGCAGAGGATCGCAACCGGAAGCACTTGGAGGTCGCCGCTCACGCCCAGAGGATAGGGCGACAGCGGGGGTCAGCCGCCAGCGACTGCGGGCAGGATCGTGACCTCGTCGCCGTCGGAAATCGACGTCTCGAGTCCATCCTGGAAGCGGATGTCCTCGCCGGAGACATAGACGTTCACGAAACGTCTCAGGTCGCCGTCCTGGGTGATGCGTTCTCGCAGGTCTGCGTGTTGCAGGAAGACTGCATCCAACGCTTCTCCTACGGTCGAACCCTCGACCTCAATCTCCTCTGCACCACCTGTGGCGACTCGGAGCTGACTGGGGATCTTGACGGTTACTGGCATCGGCGCGTGATCTCAGCGAGCCTCAGTTTGCGGCCCCGACCGCTTCGACCTCATCTTCGAAGGACTTCACATCGGGTTCTATCACGCTCATCTCGAAGCTCTCACGCGTTGCGTCGAGGGTCTTCAGGCCATCGCCGGTTATGTAAGCGACCACGCGCTCGGCCGGGTCGATCCTGCCAGCCGCAGCGAGCTTGGCGAGCGTCGCAATGGTCACGCCGCCAGCCGTCTCGGTGAAGACTCCTGTCGTCTCGGCGAGCAGTTTGATCCCCGCCCTGATCTCGTCGTCGGTTACCGAGTCGACGGATCCTCCTGTGTCGCGAGCGATTTCCAGCGCATAGATACCGTCCGCTGGATTCCCGATCGCGAGGCTCTTGGCGATCGTGTCGGGTTTCTGGGGACGGCAGACCTCGTGACCTTCCTCGAATGCGGTCGCGACCGGCGAGCATCCTGAGGCCTGAGCGCCGGAGAAGGCGGGCATCTCGCCCTCGACCAGGCCGAGCTCGAGCCACTCCCTGATGCCCCGGCTGATCTTGGTGAAGAGTGATCCCGATGCAACCGGACAGACGATGCGGTCGGGTAGCTCCCAGCCGAGTTGCTCGATCGTCTCGTAGGCCAGAGTCTTGGATCCCTCTGAGTAGTAGGGCCTGAGATTTACATTGACGAACGCCCACGGTCGCGACTGGGAAAGCTCGGTACACAGACGGTTGACATCGTCGTAGGTGCCCCTCACACCGACTAGTTCGGTGTCGTAGATGCCGGTAGCAAGGAGTTTCTGCTCTTCGAGGTTCGAAGGGACGAATACGAAGGACTCGAAGCCACCGGCCGATGCGTGGGCAGCAACAGCGTTTGCCAGATTGCCGGTGGATGCGCAGGCGACGGTCTGGAACCCGAGCTCGCGCGCCCGCGCAAGCGCAACGGAGACGACACGGTCCTTGAAGGAATGGGTCGGGTTGGCCGCATCGTTCTTGATCCATACCTCCTCCAGGCCGAGGCTCTCAGCGAGGCGATCCGCTCGGATCAAGGGGGTCATGCCAGTGCAGAGAGGGTCGCTCGCCCCCGCGGCAATCGGGAGGAAATCCGCGTAACGGCGGATCGTCTGTGGGCCGGCCTGGATCCGTCGGCGCACCTCGTCTGCGTCCAGACCCGTGAAGTCATAGGCCACTTCGAGCGGGCCGAAACAGTCCGAGCAAACGAAACTCGCGTCGAGTTCGTACTCGGTTCCGCATTCCTTGCATCTGAGTGATTTCTCGTTCACAGCCTGAACATCCCCTAGAAACGTTTGGACCTCCGCCTGGAAGTTGGTGCGGAGGTCCGGTTGAGGACATCTCCCACATCTTCCAGGCCTTGCTTGCCTGCTGGATTTGGCACCTACCTCGAACTCTCGTTCTCAGTGGTTGCCGGGGTTTCGTCGGGCCAGTCCCTCCACCCCTCTTCATGTGGTGACTATGTGAGTCGGGACTATAGCAACCGGATCCGAGGTGATGAACGCGAGGGTCGCAAGACGCCCCCCACGTGCGCCTCGCGATGGGCTGTAAGGTCCCTTCCGCAATGGAAACGACCACCAACACCGATGGCGAACGAGCGGCGGATCCCGAGCCTCCGTCGTCCGAGGCTGCGCAGGCAGCGTACCGGTGGACTGGTCGTACCGGGAACGCCTGAGCAGCGCGGACCGCGGATAGAGGAGGTCACAGCCGAAGGGCTGCGCTGGATCAAGATCGACGCCCCTGGCGCGGTGGAACAGACCTGGCTGGAAGAGAACTTCGACTTCCATGCCCTCGATCTCGAAGACGTCCTCTCCCGCAATCAGCGACCGAAGATCGATCGATACGACGACTACATGTTCATCGTGTTGAACTTTCCGGTCTTCGATGCCGAAATCGGTCGGCTGGTCACCGGCGAGTTGGACATCTTCGTCGGCCAGGGCTTCTTGATCACGATCCCGAATCGGCCTCTCCCCCCGGTCGATTACCTGTTCGAACGTTGTAGGCAGAAGGAGGACCTCCGTGAGGAGCTCTTCTCCAGAGGTTCGGGTTATCTGCTCTACCGGATCGTCGACGATGGATTCGACTACTGCTTCCCGATGCTCCGGAAGGTCGGCAACAAGCTCGACGCACTGGAGGCTGAGATCTTCTCTGGGAGGTCCGAGGAGATAGTCAGGGACCTGTCGAACGTCAAGCAGGAGATCATCAACTTCAGGAAGGTGATCCGGCCGCAGCGGCCGGTTCTGACCGACCTCGAGAGAGTCAAACAGCGTTATCTCACCGCCGATCTCGATCTCGAGATCTACTTCGACGACATCGTCGACGCCCAAGAGCGGATCTGGGACATGCTCGAGAATTACAAAGAGGTCGTCGAGGCTCTGGAGGAGTCGAACGAGGCCGTGATCAGTCACCGGGTGAACGACATCCTCAGGGTGCTCACGTCGATCAGCGTCATCGTCCTCCCCCTGACCCTGCTGGCGAGTATCTGGGGAATGAACGTCGGGGTGCCGGGACAAGGCGACGCGACTGCGTTCTGGGTGGTGATCGGCCTCATGCTCGGCCTGCTGCTGGGCATGGTGGCCTGGTTCCGTAAACGCGGCTGGCTCTAGCCTACGACGGCCGAGCGCTCCCTCCCCCCTACGATGCAGCGATGGCCAATCAACGCATCTGGGCGCCTTGGCGTCTGAAATACGTGAAAGACGCGAGTAAGGACAGCGATCAGGAATGTGTCTTCTGCCAAGCACCCGCGGCGGACCAGGACCGGGAGATGCTGATCGTCCACAGAGGAGAAACCTGCTTCGTGATCTTGAACAAGTTCCCCTACACGAATGGCCACCTGATGGTGGCTCCCTTCGAACACCTCGGGACGCTCCAGAGCCTTCCAGAGGTGACGATGAACGAGATGATGGCCCTGACCCGCCGCGCGATGACCACTCTGGAAAAGGCCTACGGTCCCCACGGTTTCAACGTGGGGATGAATCAGGGAAGGGCCGCAGGTGCCGGAGTCGAACACCACGTTCACATGCACATCGTTCCCCGCTGGGGTGGCGACACCAATTTCATGCCGGTACTCGGAGACACCCGGGTGATGCCCCAGACACTCGAAGAAAGCCTGACCATGCTCGAGGGAAAGATCTGATCGAGATGGCCCGGGCCACCGACGCGCTGCTTCCCGATGTGATCTTCAAGGCGTACGACGTACGTGGACTCCACGGTGAGGAAATGGATGGGACGACGGCTGAGGCGATAGGAAATGCGTTCGTGCGCCTCCTGGCCGAACGAGAGGACAAGCCGGTCACCGAGGTGAGCGTCGGCCTTGGGCGGGACATGCGGCTCACCGCACCCGAAATGGCAGAGCGATTCGCGGCCGGGGCCCAGAGTGCGGGTGCGCGAGTACTCGACGCCGGAGAGATTGCGACCGAGGTCCTCTACTTCCTGGTCGGGTCGAGGGCCCTCGATGGAGGAGCAGCGATAACCGCTTCCCACAATCCCAAGGCCTACACGGGAATCAAGCTCGTCGGGAGGGACGCCCTGCCTCTGTCCGGGGACAGCGGAATCCAGCAGGTTCGAGAACTCGCACAGTCCGGATCGGTCGAGGCGTCGGAGCCCGGGCCAATCGAGTCCGTCGATGTGACCGACGACTTTCGAGAGGCGATGAGATCCTGGGTGGACCCCGAGAAGGTCTCGGCGATGAAGGTGGTGGTCGACGGCGGCAACGGAATGGCGGGACCGACGGCAGGCCCCCTCCTGAAGGACCTCCCGATCGAGCTCGTACCCCTCTTCTTCGAGCCGAATGGCGAGTTCCCGGGTCACGAGCCCAATCCGTTACTGCCAGAGAACCGTGAATTGATCTGTGCGACGGTGGTCGAGCAGAAGGCTGATCTGGGGATGGCATGGGACGGCGATGCGGACAGGTGCTTCTTCGTCGACGAGGAGGGCCGGTTCGTCGACGGCGACTTCCTAACCGCGCTTCTCGCTCAGACCATTCTCGAGCGAGACCCGGGCGCCGAGGTCCTCTACGACGTGCGCGCGAGCCGGGCGGTGCCCGACCTGGTCGAGGCGGCAGGCGGAACAGCTCGGATGAGTCGCGTCGGACACGCATTCTTCAAGGCGCTGATGCGCGAGACAGGAGCGGTCTTCGGTGGAGAGGTCTCGGGCCACTACTACTTCCGCGACTTCTACTGCGCAGACTCGGGCACTATCCCGGCTCTACTCGTTTGCGAGCTGCTCTCCGAGCGTGGCTCGTCGATGTCCCAGATCCTCGAGCCGCTTAGGGACAGATACTTCATCTCGGGGGAGATCAACTCCGAGGTCGCCGACCCAACCGGGAAGCTCCGGGAGATCGAGAAGGAGTTCAAGGATGCCGAGATCTCTACCCTCGACGGGGTCTCGGTCGACTATCCGGACTGGCACTTCAACCTGCGAGCCTCCAACACCGAGCCGCTTCTGCGCCTCAATCTCGAATCACTCGTCTCACCCGACGACATGATCGAGAAACGGGACATGCTCCTCGGGATGATCCGCTCGTGAGCACGACAGGGGAAGACGGCCGAGAACAGGATGACGGCCGCGGATGGAAGATGGCCGAGGAAGCAGGACTGCACGTGCTGCAGATCCCCACTCCCTTCGCCGTCGGTCGGGTCAACTGCTATCTGATCGAAGACTCTCCGCTGACGCTGGTCGACGTCGGACCGAACTCGGGCAAGTCCCTCGACGAGCTCGAAAGCGGACTTCGCGATCTCGGTCACGGGATCGAGGACCTCGAGCTGATCATCGTCACCCACCAGCACATCGATCACATGGGATTGCTGGAGATCGTCAGCCGTAGATCGGGCGCGGAGATCGCCGCCCTCGGAAAGCTGGCTCCGTATCTGGCGAGATTCGAGGAAGACGCCGAACTCGAGGATCAGCGGGCGACTGCGGTGATGGGGAAGAACGGAGTTCCCGAAGACGTTGCTACCGCGCTGCAGTCGGTCAGCCGCAGCTTCCGTGCGTGGGGCGGCAGCGCCACGGTGACCCGCCCTCTCGAGGACGGCGAGATGGTCGAACTCGAACAGCGACGCCTCGAGGTGCAGCATCGCCCGGGGCACAGTCCGTCTGACACCTGCTTCTGGGATGAAGATCGGAGCATCCTCCTGGCAGCCGATCATCTCATCGCGAAGATTTCGTCGAATCCCCTCCTGTCCCGTCCGCTCGACGGATCGGCGGAGAGGACGCGAGCGCTGATCGACTACATCGGGTCCCTGAAGCAGACACGCGATCTCCCCGCAGAGCTCGTTCTCTCTGGCCACGGTGAGCCAATCCTCGATCACGTCCCGCTGATCGATGAGCGATTCAACCTCTACCAGCGACGAGCGGAGAAGATCTATGGATTGGTCAAAGGCGGCTTGAGCACCGGGTACGAGATGTCCCAGGAGATCTGGGGGAATATCGCCGTGACACAGGCGTTCCTCACCATCTCGGAAGTAGTTGGTCATCTCGATCTGCTCGTCGAAGCCGGCTTCGTGACTGAGGACGAAGATGGAGATCTGATCAGATATGCGGTGACCGGCGACGCGGAGCCAGACGAACTCGGCGACCTGATCCCAGGCGGCAACCCGGCTCGTGAGGAGTGAGGGAAGCGATGCCTACAGGGCTGGAACAGATGCCTGCGGCCGACCACCACACGACCACTTCAGGAGACCGCAAGAGAATGCTCGTCGTGGTCAACCCATATGCCACCACGGTCTCCGACAAGCTGAAGAATCTCGTGGTCTATGCCCTCCAGGCGCGGTACGAGGTCGAGGCAGTCGAGACCGAGGAGGCGAACCACGCCACACGCCTCGCTGCCAGCGCAGCGGAGGAGGGCTTCGACCTCGTCGTGGCCTTCGGCGGAGATGGGACCCTGAACGAAGTGGCCAACGGACTCGCCGGCTCTGGCACGCCTCTTTCGGTGCTCCCCGGCGGGTCTACCAACGTTGTCTGCCGAACATTGGGCATACCGACGGATCTGGTCGACGCAGCGGAGCACCTGATCGCCATCGCCGACAACTTCACACCTCGCCCGATGGATCTGGGTGTGGTCAACGGCCGGAGGTTCCTCTTCGCTTCGGGCTTCGGTCTCGATGCAGACGTAGTCCGACGTGTAGACGAGAACCCCAGGTTGAAGAGCGGCGCCGGCAAATGGTTCTACGCCTATTCAGCCCTCAGTGGCTTCTATTCGTACTGCCTCGGATCGCCCCCCGGGGTGAGGGTCACCGGTGGAGATGCCGATGGACTGACCGGCGCGACGGCGATAGTCCAGAACTCGTCTCCGTTCACCTACTTCGGCTCCCGTCCGATCGAACTCTGCGAGAACGTCGAGCTCGATGACGGAAGGTTGAGCCTCGCTGTCCTCGAACGATTCGCACAGCGAGATACACCCAGTCTGATCCCGCGCCTCCTCAGTTCACGACTCGCCGTGCCGGCATCGCGGCGCGTACATCAAGAGTCCGACCTTAAGGAGGTCACAGTCGAAGCGGTAGCGAACGACGGAGGCGACGCAACACTCCCCCTACACGTCGATGGAGACTTCATCGGCAGACATGACCGCGCGGAGTGGTCGGTCGAACCGGCAGCACTGAGGATCGTCTACTGACACTCACCGGAAGGTCCGGGTCGAACCCGAGAAGATTCCGTACGGCACTGAACCCCGCACGGCAATCCGAATGGCGCGCAGGGAGGAGATCCTGCGGCGAAACGATCTCGGGAGCGAAATAGTGACCACCTTGGGCGTCCCCGCGACGAGCCCGCTCGATCCGGCGCCGATCCGGCGGTTGCCGCTGTGTACCTCGAAGCCCAGCGCAGGCACGGTCGTCGTGGACCTCAACTCGATCCGCAGGGTTCCTCGCCGACCGAGTGAGCGCTTACGGGCCGGCAGGAGCCTCGCCTCGACCGCCGGTCTGCTCCATGCCCCGCCCCCTGGACCCACGATCAGATCGGCCTCCATCCCCGGGTGCAGGGAACAGAAGAAGGCGTAGGTGCCGCTGGTGACGTACTCGACCCCATCGACCGGTCCAGAAGCGCCAGGCCTCACCGTCTCCGACTCGAAGAGGAATCCTCCGCCGAAGAGTGAGAAGGACATGACGTTATGGGGCCGGTCATCGGTATTGCTGAAGGTCACCGAATCGCCCTGATCGATCGAGTAGTCGACGGCAGAGAAGACGTTGCCGACACCAGTGCCGATGGTCGATGTCGCAGCATGCGCTGTGGCGGGTACGGCAATCAGCGCCGCCGAGGCGATCAAGGATGTGAGCAATCGGGGCATCACGAGCTCGGGGTGACACGATAGGCATCGAACACCGACTCGATCTGGCGGAGGCGAGTGACGCACTGCTTCAGTTGATCGACGTCACCGACCTCCACCACGAATCGGTTCTTCACCATCGGATGGGAGGTCGAACAGTTGGCGCCGATGATGTTGACCCCCTCCTCGGCGAAGGTTCGAGTGAGATCCTCGAGCAATCTGACCCGGTCCCATGCATCTACCTGCAACTCGACCCGGAAAGCACTCTCGTTCCCGCCCTGCCAGGAAACGGGAACGAACCTCTCCGGAGACTTGCGCAGGGCCTGCAGGTTCTTGCAGTCCTCACGGTGGACCGTGATCCCCTTGCCCAGAGAGACATAGCCGGCGATGGGGTCGCCGGGGACCGGCCGGCAACACTTCGCCAACCGCACCGCCACGTTGTCTGCCCCTTCGACCTTGATTCCGAAAGAGGTCGAGTCGAGTGTTCGCCTCCGCGACTCATCGGCTCCTTCGAGCAGACCCTCCGCCGGCGGCTTCTCAACCTCTTCCCCTCGCTTCAGGCGTTGGAGCAATTTCGTGACGACGACCCGACTGGAGATCTTCGACTCACCGATCGCGATGTAGAAGTCATCGGCCTTCTTGAAGCCCATCTCCCTGATCACGTCGACCAGCAGGGGCGAACCAGACATCTTCTGATGCGGAATGCCCTTCTTCCGCAGGCCCTGGGCGAGTTCATCCCGACCACGCTTTTCCGCATCCTCACGGCTCTCACTACGGAACCAGGCACTGATCTTCTCCCGTGCCCGGGATGTACGCACCAGCTCGAGCCAGTCACGGGAGGGGCCGCGACCCTGCTTGGAGGTCTGGACCTCGACGATGTCGCCGCTCTGGAGCCGGTAGTGGAGCGGAACCATCTTTCCGTTCACCTTCGCGCCCACGCAGCGGTGGCCGACATCGGTGTGGACCGAGTAGGCGAAGTCCAGCGGAGTCGAACCGGCTGAGAGGCTCTTGACCTCACCCTGGGGAGTGAAGACGTAGACCTCGTCCTCGAACAGATCCTCTTTGAGGGCGGCCAGGAACTCGCCTGGATCGCCGTCACCTTCGACCTCGAGCAAGCGTCTCAGCCAGGTCATCTTCTCCTTGGCTACATCCTCTCCCGAGCCACCCTCCTTGTAGACGACATGCGCGGCGATTCCGTATTCGGCCAACTCATGCATCTCCCGCGTCCGGATCTGGATCTCCAATGGCCGGCCCTCGGGGCCGATAACCGTCGTGTGAAGTGCCTGATACATGTTCGCCCGCGGCATGGCGATCATGTCCTTGAAGCGGCCCGGCAGTGGCTTCCAGAGGGAATGGATCACGCCGATGGCGCCGTAACAGTCCTTGACCGACTCGACGATCACTCTCATCGCCGTCAGATCGAAGATCTCGTTGAACTCCTTCCCCCTTCGGGTCATCTTCGTATAGATCGAATAGAAGTGCTTGGCCCGGCCTGAGATCTCGGCTTCGATCCCGAGGGCGGCAAGCTCCGCTGCAACCGTCTCCCCCGCAGATGCCACATATGACTCACGCTCCAGTCGTTGCTGGGCCACCAGTTGTTTGATCTCCTCGTACTTGCGGGGATGGAGCGTTGCAAACGCGAGATCCTCCAACTCCCACTTGATCGCATGGATTCCGAGGCGATGGGCAAGGGGCGCGAATACCTCCAGGGTCTCACGTGCCTTCTCGGTCTGCTTCTGCTTCGGCAGGGCTCCGATCGTGCGCATGTTGTGGAGACGATCTGCGAGTTTGATCAGGATCACCCTGATGTCACTCGCCATCGCGACCATCATCTTGCGGTAATTCTCAGCCTGCCGCTCGTCGCGACTACGAAAGGTGATCTCGGTCAGTTTCGTCACCCCGTCGACCAACTGAGCCACGGTATCCCCGAACTCCCCCCTTACCTCTTCGATGCTGGCGGTGGTGTCCTCCACGGTGTCGTGGAGCAGCGCAGCCGCAATCGTCTCGGAGTCGAGCCTGAGCTCGGCGCAGATCTGGGCCACCTCGAGCGGATGGGTGATGAACCGCTCTCCAGACTGCCTGAGCTGGTCAGCGTGTTGGCGGCCGGCGAACTCGTAGGCACGCTCGATCAATCCACGATCGGCCTGAGGCCCGGCGCTGTGTTCCTCGATGACCGCGAACAAATCCTGAAGCGAACCCTGCTCCGCATCCGGACTCCCAGCGCCCGAAATCCGAGGACTGCTCACGCCTCGACCTGTTTGTCCGATCCTGCCTTCCATCCGAGACAGGGTACGGCCTGGAGACGGCGGGTCAGGCGGCCTCGGCCATAATTCCTGCATTCGCATCCGCGGCCTCGACGAGATACTCACCTGCACGCTCGCGATAGGCCTCGGCCAAACGAAAGACCTCAGACTCCTCCAGTTGCCGGCCGCCAGGAGAGATCGAAGGAACCGGGCGGGAAGAGGAGGGATCGAACGAGATCTGACCAGCCTCCTCGAGCGCTCTCAGTGCACGCCCCACGGCCTCAGGGGGACGGGTTCTGGCTGGCTCATCCCTACGGAGAGCATGCTCGAACTCCTCCGGAGAAGCCATCCCATCTACCCCCTCGAGCGCCCGCCATATCTCCACAGCCACCGAACGCAGAGCCCAACGGAGGTCGAGGGCCGCCTTTGCCGCTGAGGTGTCCCTACGGTGCCAGAGCAGGTGGAGGAAGCCCGCTCCGCCCGCATTGCCGCCTTGGCTCGCGAGCACATCCAGATGGCTGGATTCGAAAGGGGGGTCGACCACCGCGATGTGCATGAAGTGCGTGATCTCTGCCCGACGCCCCAACACAGCGTCCCAATCAGCGAACACGACGCCGCCTGGTCGGATCTCGGTCTGGAGAGCCTCCGACCGAGCTGCGCCAGGTGCAATCGACGGAAGCCCACCGCCTATCCGTGAGGGGTCAGCTGCCGCAACCAAACCTCTGCGCATGATGGCGTCACAGGAGACCACCAGAACCGAGTCGCCGGTCGAGACGAGGTCGAGCACTGCGGGAATCACGGGGGCACTGCGCCTGTCGACTACTCGCCGGTCCAGACCGCCCTGGTCGGCCTCCCTCGATGCTGTGTCCGGCGGAAGAGGATCTGACGCCCCTGCAGCAAGGCGTTTCCACCAAATCTCGCTGTCGAGCATGACTGCTGAGATCTCGAGTGGATCCCCGTCAACTGTCGCCGGAAGCGGGACGACCTCTCGCGCCACCACCCGCGCCTCGACGCTGTCGTTCCAGCGATTCACATCGACCTCGACCTCTACGTCCACGGGCACGTCGCCCAACCTCTCGAGCTCCCCGGCGAGCCCGAATCCCACACCCTTGATCTTCGCTGAGCCGCTGTGCAGATCGAAGCTCGCATGCTTTCCGTCCTTGCCCATGGCCCTGAGCGATCCGAGTTTCGCCGATGGGAAGAGGAGCCTCGGACGAGGATTGCCCATTCCGAACGGCTCCAGTCGATCGAGCTGCTCGGCGAACTCCATGTCGATACCGTCGCCTCCCGCACCGACGATCCCATCGATCTCGGTCACCTTCTCCGGTGGCTCGCCACCGAGCATCTCGAGCGCCTTGCCCGTAAAGGCGTCACGGAAACTGTCCACCTGATCAGCGCGGATCTCTAGGCCAGCCGCCATCTTGTGGCCGCCGAATCGCTCGAGGAACTCGCCTCCTGCCGAGATTCCGTCGAGAAGATCGAACCCGGGAATACTCCGGCCCGACCCCCTGCCGGTGCCTTGGTCGAGAGCGATGAGTACGACCGGTTTCCAGTACTTCTCCACCAATCTCGAAGCAACGATTCCTACCACGCCGGGATGCCACCCCTCGCCGGCGATCACCAGCGCGGGAGCCTCCAATTGCTCTTCGCTCAGCTCACGTCTTGAAGCCTCAGCACCGTTCATGACTTCTCGCTCGACAGCGCGTCGTTCGACATTTGCCCGATTCAACTCCTCACCGATTGCTGCTGCCCGGGCTGGCTCGGTGCTCAGCATCAGCTCCACGCCTGCATCAGCTCGGTAGAGACGTCCTGCAGCGTTGATGCGGGGGGCGAGTCGGAAGCCCAAGGCTCCTGCGTCGACCTCGTCCGCGGATACGGCAGCGGCATCCATCAGCGCACGCATTCCGATCCTCGGCGATGTGCGCATCCTGTTCAGGCCTCTCTGAACCAGACTCCGATTCTCATCGATCAATGGCACCAGGTCGGCAACCGTGGCGAGCGCGACGAGATCGATGCCTTCGTCTGACTCGATGCCGGACTCGCTCCTCAGTGCACTCGCGAGCTTGTAGGCGACACCAGCTCCGCAGAGCCCCGTGAACGGGTAACCACCCAGTGCGGGATGGATCACCGGGCAGTCCGGCAGATCACGTGGTGGTTCGTGGTGATCTGTGATGACAGAGTCGATTCCGTTCTCACGGAGGAGCGCGACCTCATCTCGTGATCCGATCCCGCAATCGACGGTGATCATCAACGAGGTGCCACGGGCGAGCATCTCGTCGATGCTGACCTGGCTGACTCCATAGCCTCCCCCACGTCGATCCGGCAGGAACCAGTCGACCGTTGCACCCATCTCGCGCAGGCACTCGACCATGATCGAGGTGGCGCACACGCCGTCGGCATCGTAATCACCGTGGACCGTGATCAGCTCTCCACAGCGGGCAACCTGGATGATGCGCTCTACCGCTTCGTCCATGCCCTCGAGGAGGAACGGATCGTTTTCGGGCTCGCCGTCGATCAACTCGCGCACGGCCTCCGGCGTATTCAACCCACGGCGCACCAGAGCGGCCGCGATCGGCAGCCGGAGACCCAGACGCTCGGAGACCTCCAACGCAGAAGCGAAGTCGTAAGGGGCCGCGGTGAATCTGGGCCGTGGCAGGGAGTGGTGTTCCATTCCCAGCAGCCTAAGGCGACTAGCCGACGCGGTGATCGATCAGGCGGTCGGGGACTGCCCGGAAGCCTGCTCCTTGCGGATTCCAAGCCAGTAGATGAAGGCGAGGCCGCCGGCAACACCAGGAAGGGCGAACAGGGCTGTCGCCAGGCTCGTCTCCCCGATCCCCCAGCCGAGTGCGATCTGCGCGATGGCACCGGTGATGACCGCACCAGTCACCGAACCGAGGAATGCACCAACGATGCCACCCCAGAAGCGGTCGGGTACGAACACCGTCATGTGCCACAACGCCACTCCCATCGTGAACCAGACGAGCAGAGCCATTTCCTATTTGCCCCCCCTCTTCTTCTTGCCCCGACGCTCCCGGACCTTCTTGAGTGCTTCAGCGCTCGCGTCGGATAGATCCGGCGACTCCTCGGCCACGGCGTCACCCTCTTCAGGTCCGGGCGCTTCCGGCGGTGGCTCGACCACGGGGACCGGAGATGGCTGATCGCCCATCACGCCGGGGATGGGAGAGGTCGAAGGCGGCGGGCCAGCTGCCGGCTCCGCATCGGATGCTGCGGATGGCTGCTCATCACGGTCTGAGCCGGAGGCGTCCTCGGGAGCGATCTTCGCGACCATGCTGTCATCGGGGAACGGCGGCACGGTCCCCAGCTGCTGCTCGATCCGATCTCTCCTGCGGCGGTATTGGGGCTCCCGCTCCTTCCAGGCCGTGAGCACGGGTGTCGCGATGAAGATGGACGAGTAGGTTCCTGACGCTATGCCGATCATCATCGCGAAGGCGAAGTCCTTCAAGGTGGCCCCGCCGAAGATGAACAGCACGCCCACCAGGAAGACGCTCGACAAACCGGTGATCAGTGATCTGGTCAAGACCTCACTCATCGACTTGTTGACGATCTGGGAGAAGGCAGCGCGCGGCAACCGTGGAACGTTTTCACGCACGCGGTCGAACACGATCACCGTGTCATAGAGCGAGTAACCCAGGATCGTGAGGAACGCTGCCACTGTTCCACTGGTCACCTCTCGCCCAGAGAGGGAGTAGACGCCTGCGGTGATCAGAACATCGTGGATCACGGCGATGATCACGGGTACCGCGTACTTCGGCTCGAATCGGATGGCGACGTAGCCGCAGATCACGAGCAGGGAGAAGAGGATCGCCAAGGCAGCGCCCTGCGCCACCTGCGCCCCGAAGGTCGGGCCGACGGTCGTGTTGTCGAAGGTAGTGACGCCGTAGGCCTCATTCAGGACCGGTTGGATCTCTGTTGCCTGACTTGGTGAAAGGTTCGCCTCGATCTTGAATCCGTTCTGACCCAAATCTTCCGAGGTCACTTCGGTGATCTGGGCCTGCCCAGTGTTGGGCACCCCACCCGCTGCGAGTGTCGAGCGCACCTCTTCGATCGTCGTGGACTCCTCGAGGCCGACCGTCACACTGCTCCCCGACTCGAAGTCCAAGCCGAAGTTGAACTGGCTGACCGCGAACGAGATCGCGCCCACCAGGAGGATCGCTCCCGAGACCGAGAAGAACCACTTCGAAGCCCCAGCGAAGTCGAACCTCCAGCGGACCCGCTCTTCGCCCGCTCCGATCAGCTTGCCCGACTCGAGGAGCTTGGACTGGCCGAATACTCCCAAGAAGGCCTGAGTGAAGACCACGGCGGTGAATAGCGAGACGATCGTTCCTATGCCGAGGGTGAAGGCGAATCCCTTGACCCCCGAGGTGGCAAGGACGAAGAGGATGAAAGCCGTGATCAGGGTGATCACGTTTGCGTCGATGATCGTCGCGATCCCCTTCCGGTATCCGGTCGCTATCGCGGAACGTATCGAACGCCCGGTCCTGAACTCCTCCTTGATCCGCTCGAATATGACGATGTTCGAGTCCGCCGCGACACCGATCGTCAAGATCAGACCTGCGATACCCGGGAGCGTCAGGGTGATCGGGATCAGCTTGACCAGGGCGAAGAAGAAGGCTGCGTATACGAGCAATCCAACCGAGGCAACCACGCCGAGGAAGCGGTAGTACAGGATGAGGAACAGCAGAACGAGGAGCAAACCGGCGATACCCGCTCGCAGGCCCTGCTCGAGTGCGGTCTGTCCGAGCGTAGCCGACACGGTGGTCTGGCTGATCAACTTCAAGTCGATCGGCAGCGCACCGATCTGGAGGAAGTTCGCCAGGTCCTGCGCCTCCTGGATATTGAAGTTCCCTTCGATCTGGGCCCCAGTGCGACCGTCGATTCCCGCAGGGTTGTCGACGAAGTTGATGATCGGTCTCGACACGACCTCCTTGTCGAGCACCACCGCGAAGCTGCCGGAGAACTGAGAGGCCTGGAGCGAGTTGCCGGCCGTACCAGGGGGCGCGTTGCTGAGACCTCGCTCTGCGATCCGACGCGTCACATCCTGGAACGCCTGCTGACCCTTCTCGGTGAACGAGAAGGTGACGATCGGCTGATTGGTGGTGGGGTCGAAGCCCTGCTTGGGGTCCCGGAGATCGTTTCCACTCAGCTCCGGTCGATCCTTGATCACGTAGTAGCCCCGGAGGCCGGTCTTGGATTCGTCTATCTCGGCCGTATTCGGATCGTCAGGGGGCGCCTCGGCCTGCACGACGATCGTTCCCTGCGGCACCTCGATGATCTCTCGATTGGCCTTGTCAGGGAGCGATTCCGGGTCGAGATACAGATCCGCCCTCGTCGCTGCCGGACCAGCCGCAATTTCCTTGGTGGTCGCATCGAACAGGTAGTAGGTGGGACCCGACGCCGTGCACTGACCGTCAGGGCATTCCGGCTTCTGTTTCGAGGCCAGCTGCACAGCGTCGTACAGGCTCGTTATCGGTGTACTGGTCCCGTTCGTAGCGCCCGGCTCCGCGATCACATTCGGTTCCCAGTCGTAGAAGTAGAGCTGTGCGGTAGTACCGACCTGGTCTTTGGCCCGATCCGCATTGCTCACGTCCGGAAGGGAGACCCTGATCGAGTCAGCTCCTACCCTGGAGATCTCGGGCTCAGCGACACCGAGCTTGTCGGTCCTCTTGCGAATGATCTCGATCGACCGATCGATATCCTGGCCGTCGATCTTCGGGTTCTGGGGCGTTGGCCGGCCCTGATAGACGAGTTCGGTTCCACCGCGGAGATCGAGGCCGAGGACGGTCGGCTTGCTGAGGATCACGACCAGAGACGCCGCGAAGAGCCCGGCCACGAAGAGCAGGACGAAGAGGTTGCGTCGCCGGCTACCCACGCTCAGCTGGACTCCGGTGTGAGGACGAGCAGGAGCCCGCCGTCATCGTCATAGGCAGGAAAGAGATCTGCCACGGCCTCGGTCGGGAGATCTCCCTCGGCCCGAACCTTGACCTTCTTGCCCAGTGACCGAACACCCCACTCGAGGGTGGTGTCTACGGGGTCGCTTCCGGAATCTGGTCCGCCCGGGTCCGTGCCGGGCTCTGTGTCCCGCCACTCCAGGCCGAGGACCTCCTTCACGGGGCGACCGATCACGTCCTCGTCGCTCAAGCCGGTCAGTTCGAATGCTCCGCGGCCGAGGCCGAGCACCTTCCCGTCGCTGTCGCAGGCGAAGAATGCCGCTCCGGGAGCGACCATGTAGTCATCGAGCAACTCGAACACGAAGGCCGAACCGCACTCGGAACACCCACGCGGGCGAGACGAGAAACCGGCGGTCCGCTCTCCTCCCTGCTCCCTGTGTCCACAGTTGGGACAGATGAAAAATGGCATCGAGCAAGGCTAGCGAGACTCAGGCGTGACTGAGGTGGCGCCGGCTCTCAGAAGAGCGTGGCGTGGCCCTCTGGCATCTCGATCCCGAGATGCTCGTAGCCGCGCTCACAAAGCACTCTGCCCCGCGGCGTGCGTTTGATCAGACCCTGCTGGAGCAGGAATGGCTCGGTGACGTCCTCGATCGTGTCGGCCTCCTCGCCCATAGCCACAGCGAGAGTCGAGAGTCCCACCGGCCCCCCGTTGAACTTCTCGGCCATCAACTCGAGCATGCGGCGATCGTGTCGGTCCAGTCCGGCGCCGTCCACCTCGAGCATCTCGAGCGCCTCGACCGCTATCCGATCGGTGACGTGACCGGACCCTTTGACCTCCGCGAAGTCCCTCACGCGGCGGAGAAGGCGGTTGGCGACCCTCGGTGTCCCTCTGGAGCGCGCAGCGATCTCGGCGGCACCACCCGCCTCGATCTCGACCCCGAGGATTCCGGCTGACCGGATCACGATCGCGTCGAGATCCTGAGGTGAGTAGTGCTCGAGTCGGTGGCAGACTCCAAACCGGTCCCGAAGAGGCGTGGTCAGAAGACCCGTGCGGGTGGTGGCGCCGATCAGGGTGAACTCCGGTAGATCGAGGGTCACGGTGCGGGCTCCCACCCCCTGTCCCAGCACCACCGGCAGATTGCGGTCCTCCATCGCCGGATAGAGGGTCTCTTCTACGGCGCGCCCGAGCCGATGGATCTCGTCGACGAAGAAGACACTGCCCGGCTCCAGAGCAGTCAGGAAAGCAGCGATATCGGCCTTCCGCTCGAGTGCAGGACCCGCTGTCTGGATCATCGGTACGCCCATCTCCGAGGCGATGATGTGCGCGAGAGAGGTCTTGCCGAGTCCGGGTGGACCGGCCAGGAGGACATGATCCAATGCTTCGCCTCGCTTCTTGGCCGCCTCTATGAAGACAGCCAGCTGCTCGGTGACCTGAACCTGATTTACGAAGTCGGCCAGGGTCTGAGGGCGAAGAGTGCTGTCGAAATCCTCATCGGGCTCCGTTGCGCGTGAATCGTGGATCTTGATCTCGTCCGCGCCAGGGGTCTTTATCCCCTCCCCGGGCCTGAAGTCTTCCACGCTCACGGTCTGGCTCCGGCTGCTCGCCGTAACGCGGACTGGATGATCTCCTCGGCCGAGTCTCCTTCACCCTCGTCGAGCAAGCGCTCCGCCTCCTGGGGTGTGTACCCCAGCCCGATCAGGCCATCACGCGCCTCAGTCCGCGGTTCGGCGGGGCCTTCGGCGGTGATCTCGGCGCCGTCGGGATCGACCCCAATCTCAGCGGCAACCTTGTCCTTGAGGTCGAGGATTATCCGCTCGGCCGTCCGTTTGCCGATCCCGGGCACGGCCTGGAACCGCTTCGCGTCGCCGGTGAGGATTGCGCTCATGATCTCCGAGGGAGGCCCGGCGGAGAGGGCAGCCAGGGCGACCTTCGGCCCCACGCCGGAAACCGAGATCAAGCTCAGGAAGAGCAATCGCTCCTCATCACTCGAGAAGCCGTAAAGACTCAAGGAGTCCTCGCGCGAGACGAGATGCGCGTAGAGCGTGGTGCGCTGACCGATCTCGGGCACCGCACGGAGAGTCTCGGTCGAGACAGCCAGTCTGTAGCCGACGCCTGAAGCGTCGACGACTACGTGGTCGGCTCTCCGGACGACGACCTCACCTGTGACGGAAGCGATCATCACAAGGGATTGTGCGCCCAGCGCCGGATGCCTTCTACCCCGTCGCTCGTCGCCCGGACGCAGTCATCGCGCCCGCGGGCACGGTTCCCATCAGGGAGACGGCATCCAGCGTCGGCGCATGGCCGAGATGGCATATGGCGACGGCGAAGGCGTCTGCGGCATGGTCGGGGTGGGGCGGTTCGTCGAGCCCCAGCAACTGACCGACCATCACCTGAACCTGGGACTTCTCGGCATTGCCGGAGCCGCAGACGGCGCTCTTGACCGCCTGGGGCGTGTAGTCGAAGCAGGGAATCTCCTTCTGAGCGGCCGCCAGCATCGCCACACCGCGAGCCTGACCCACCTCCATCGCACTACCGACGTTCTTCCCGAAATAGAGATCTTCCAGGGCGAGTGCGGCTGGCTCGTGCCAGTCCAGGAGCTGGACAACCGAAGCATGGATTCGGTGCAGCCGCTCCGGCAGAGAGAGGTCGGGGGCGGTCTCGATCACGCCGCCATCCAGCGCAACGCTCTTGCTCGCGGAACCGCGGACCACGCCGAAGCCGGTATTTGCGATCCCGGGATCTATGCCGATCACGATCATGCCGCCGGATTGTTTCGCGAGCAGCGGATGTTCCTGTGGCATCGGCGGCCAGAGCGGTTACTCGGCGGCCAGCTCCTCCAACACTGCCTGTGGAATATCGAAGTTCGAGTGCACCTGATCCACGTCATCGTGATCTTCCAGTGCATCCATCAGCTTCAACAGACTCGATGCCTCATCCCTGCTCACCTCGACCGTGCTCTGTGGCTCCATCGAAAGCTCGGTGGAGCGCACCTCGACTCCGTTGGACGTCAACGCCTCCCGGACCTCCGTTGCCTTTGCGGGCTCGGTTATGACCTTGATCAGATCTCCGTCGACGCTGACGTCCTCGGCCCCTGCATCGATCGCCGGCATTACATCGTCTTCGCTGTATCTATCCCCGTCGAGCAACAGGACACCCCGCTTGTCGAACTGCCAAGCCACCGATCCCGGCTCCCCGAGACTTCCTCCGTGTCGGTCGAACGCATGCCTGACCTCTGAGCTGGTCCGGTTGCGGTTATCGGTCAAGGTCTCGACCAGGATCGCTGCTCCCCCCGGGCCGTATCCCTCGTAGGCGACCGCCTCGATCGCTGCGGCATCGCTTCCCTCTCCCGTTCCGCGGTCGATCGCACGCTGGATGTTGTCTTTCGGCATCGAGGCATCGCGGGCCTTCTGGACCGCCAGGGCCAATGCGGGATTACCCTCCGGGTTTCCGCCGCCGTCTCGGGCAGCGATGGTGATCGCCCGCGCGAGCTTGGTGAAGAGCTTGCCGCGCTTGGCGTCGGCGGCCCCCTTCTTGTGCTTGATCGACGACCACTTCGAATGTCCGGACATGAGCCTCGTTCCCCTCAGACCACGAACTTGCCGTCTTCTTGCAATAGATCGCCATCGACCTCGATCTTGCCGCCCTGACGGAGGTCGCAGATCATGTCCCAGTGAACCGCGGACTCATTCGTTCCGCCGGTCTCCGGGTAGCTGCTACCGACAGCCAGGTGCACTGTCCCTCCGATCTTCTCGTCGAGGAGTATCTCCCCCGTGCCGCGTTCGATTCCGTAATTGGTGCCTATCCCCAACTCTCCGAGGCGACGTGACCCTTCATCGGTATCGAGCATCGAGATCAAGAACTCCTCTCCCTGCTCGGCGGAAGCATCGACCACCTTTCCGCCCTCGAACCTGAACCTGACCCCGGACACCTCGTGACCCCCGTAGGTTGCAGGGAGGTGGAAGGTGACCTCACCTTCGGCCGAGTCCTCGACCGGTCCCGTGAAGAATTCGCCGTCCGGCATATTGCGCTTTCCACCGGAGGCGACGAAACTACGCCCTTCGATACCCAGCTTGATGTCCGTTCCGGGCCCCGTTACATGCACTTCAGAGCGGCCCTGAATCCAGTCACGGAGTCGTTCGGTGTTCTCGGACTGGTTCCTCCACGCCCCCACCGGGTCATCGAAATCGGCCAGGCAGGCGCTGAAGAAGAAGTCCTCATAGGAGGTCAGACTCATCCTCGCGTCAGACGCGTAGGCGTTGGTGGGGAAGAGCGTCAATGCCCAGCGATAGTCACCAGCTGCGCTCCTCTCCATAGAGCGGGACATCAACTCCCGTGTCGCGGCGCGCCTCCGGGTCTGGCGCTCGGGCGGCACTCCCGAGAGCGCACGGGTGTTCTCCGATGCCATCACCGCGAACCTGACATCGGCGTTTTCGACGGTCCACTCGGATACAGGTGACACCCAGTCGAGCTGATCATCGTCCGCCAGTTCGAAATAGGCCGAGGACTGACCCGACATCGCCATCTGCACTATCGGATTCCCACCGGCTCTCAAGACTTCTTCGTATATCGCCTGCAGGAGTGGCTCCGCCGCGGCCTCGCCCTCGATCACACAGACGTCTCCCGTCCTGACCGCGGTCGAGTGCTGAACTAGGATCTTGGCGAGGTTGTCTACCCGCTTGTCCCTCATCCTGCCTTGCTCGACTCTCTGCTTCGGGTTGCCATGGCCATGAACTTGGCATGGAGCCGGGAATCATCGGTCAGCTCCGCATGGAAGGCCGCTGCAAGGAGATTGTCCTCACGCAGCGCCACAGGGTGCCCGTCGACGGTCGCCAGCACCTCTGTCAAGTCGCCGACCTCGGCAACCCACGGGGCGCGGATGAAGACCGCCCGAATCGGCTCCGAGCCGAGGCCATCCACCAGCACGTCCTGCTCGAAGCTGTCGAGCTGGCGCCCGAACGCGTTCCTCTGGCACAGGTAGCTGCCCAGGCCGAGGTGGGCCCTGTCAGCCACGATCATGCCCGCACATGTACCGAAGACCGGCAATCCCTGGGAGAAGACCTCTCGAACAGCTCCATCGAGTCCGTCGCGCTCCATACCTTTCGAGATGGTCGTCGACTCCCCACCCGGGATGACCAGACCGTCGATCTCTCTCAGATCAGCGGGAAGCCTCACCTCTGACGTCTCCGCACCGAGGGAATCGAGCATCGCGAGGTGAGCCGCGAAGTCCCCTTGCACCGCGAGGACTCCGATGCGAAGCGGGCGATCAGACACGAAACCTAGGTGCCGCGGTCCTGCAGCAGCTCGCCCTCAGCCGCCAGCGCGCTGATCTCGAGACCCGGCATCGCATCACCGAGGTCCATCGAGGCTGCCGCAACTCGGTCAGGGTCGGCGAAGTGGGTGGTCGCCTCCACGATGGCACGAGCGCGACGCTCGGGGTCGGAGCTCTTGAAGATCCCAGAGCCGACGAAGTTACCCTCGGCGCCGAGCTGCATCATCAGCGCTGCATCGGCAGGAGTCGCAATGCCTCCAGCGCAGAAGAGCGGGACAGGAAGTCGGCCCTGCTCGGCGACCTCTTGGACCACGTCGAGAGGTGCACGATGGTCCTTGGCGGCAGCGGGAATCTGCTCGGGGCTGAGGTTGGCCAAGTGCTTGACACCATCGACGATCTCGCGCATATGGCGAACCGCTTCGACGATGTTCCCGGTTCCGGCCTCACCCTTGGAGCGGATCATCGCTGCGCCCTCACCGATTCGTCTGAGCGCCTCGCCCAGGTTGGTCGCGCCGCAAACGAACGGGATCTCGAATGAGAGCTTGTCTATGTGATTGGCCTCATCGGCCGGGGTGAGGACCTCGGACTCATCGATGTAGTCGACATCGAGCGACTGCAACACCTGAGCCTCGGCGATGTGTCCGATGCGCGCCTTGGCCATGACGGGAATCGATACCGCTTCCTGGATGCCCTTGATCATCGCCGGGTTGGACATCCGAGCCACCCCTCCGTCGCGCCGGATGTCGGACGGCACGCGTTCCAGGGCCATCACCGCACAAGCGCCGGCCTCTTCGGCGATGCGAGCCTGCTCGGGGTCGACGACGTCCATGATCACGCCGCCCTTGAGCATCTCCGCGAGACCCGTCTTGAGTCGGAATGTCGCTCGTTCAGCCATGCCGGGATAATAGCCGTGCGCACACTCCTGCCGCGCCGCTGGCAGGGACCTTTGCGGCAAGGCGGGACCCGCGAAACCTCATACGGGATTCGCGGTCGTCCGCCAGCGCCCCCCAAGGCGCATTAGAGGAAGAGGGATCGCTCAGCGCAGCTTGAAGGCGCGAATCCGATCGCGATGAGCTGCTTCGTCGCGTGCGTAGACGCCGTGCGCCAGTGCCTGTACCAGGCCCATCAAGGCCGCATTGGAGCGAATGTAGGAAGGGCCGTTGGAAGAGAAGTAGAGGACCATCTCTGCGTGATCGGCGACGTCGGAAAGGGTCGCGTCGGTGATCGCAAGGGACTTCGCGCGTCGGTGACGGGCGAGCTTGAGACCGCGGAGGATCAGCGGGTGAGCCCGGCCTGCGGTCAGCGCCACCAGCATCGTGTCCTCGTCGATCCGCGAGAGTTTCTGGATGTTCTCCTGGCTGGGAGAAGAGACGATCTCGGAGCGGATGTCGAGTAGTCCCAAGAGGTGACGCAGATAGCTCGCGAAGAAGGCCATCTGATCGACACCGACGATCAGCAGGCGCCGAGATGTGGCCAGCGCAGCGACCGAAGCCTCGATCTGCTCGCGACTGAGGGCTCGGGCGGTCTCCTCGATGTTCGCGTAGTCCGCACCGAGAGACGCCTCGAACTCGGAGTGATCGAAGTTGAACAGCGATCCGCCACCGCCGCCGCCGCCCGTATCTCCGCCGGCGACCTTGGTCCGGTACTCCTCGATCGCGGCCTGCTGGAGCTCCGGATACCCCTCGAAGCCCAGAGCCTGAGAGAAGCGAACCACCGTCGAGGACGAGGTGTTGGCACGGCGGGCGAGCTCTTCCGCGGTCTGGAACGCGGCCTCGTCGAGGTGGTCGACGATGTAGCGAGCTACGTCTTTCTGGGACCTCGAGAAGTCATCGAAGCGCTCGCTGATGTAGTCCGAGAGCGTCTTGCGGGAAGAGGCAGTTTTTGCGGAAGTCTTGGCCACGGGCGTGTATTTCGCCAGTAGCAGGGGTTTCCCTTCCGTGACACGAAAGTTTCGCTCGTCAAGCGACCAATCGATCTCAGGCGTGAACGGCTACTGGAAGAGGATCTTCAGGCCCGATACGCCCAGATAGGCGGCGAAGAGGAAGCAGATTCCTACCTTGAGCCCCTGCTGGTGCGAGGTGAGGAACAGGTTGAACTTCGCAAGCACGCGACGGGCATGCTCGCCGAGAGCGATGGTCGCGAGCAGAGGAACGTAGGCCGGGATCATCGTGATCAGGAACACGATCAGGATGACCACGAACTTGTCGCTCGAGTTCTCGGGACTGGCTGCGACTTCGTGAATGGCGGGGAAGTAGAGAGCCAGCGTCGTGAAGTTGATCAGCATCATCACCGCGCCGAACTCGAAGCTCCTTACGAGCCCCGGGCCCTCGGCGGGCTTTCTCTTCTGCTTCTTCGACCCTGATCCGCTGCCGAGCGCTGCCCTGACACCGAGTCCGAGCAGGAGGACAGCGAACAGCAACTTGACGATTCCGTCGACCGTGCTCGGGCTACTGCTCGAACTGCTGCCCGCGCCGAGGGCCAGGGGGATTGCCGTGTAGAGGATCAAGACCAGACCAGATCCGACCAGTGCCGCTGCGGACTTCTTCAGAGGGTCGCTCTTGTTCGAGAGCAGCAGGAGTTGGGCGGCGAGGATCGTGGGGCTGATCGCCGCGCCGATCGCCAGCGGGAGGACGGATGCGAGGAGCGTTCCCATGGCGACGAACCCTACGGAAAAGAGAGAGCCGCCGCACTCGATGAACGATTGCGGCGGCTCTCTGACGAAACGTGCGGCCTGCTTAACCGGACGGAGCTTGGTTGGTGAGGCGGGACTCTTCCCCACCACCCCGGCTGGCCGGTGCTCGGGTGGTATTCACCGGGCGCCCGCACAGGCGCCCTCCCCGCCTCATAGGGAAGCGAGGGACCCGAACCAGTGGCTCGGGCCTAGCGGCCCTGCACCTCCAGTGTCCCGGAAACCATTGCTATTTCGATTAGGACCACCTCCTTTCTCTGGTCCCGTAATGAAATCAAACCGGAAAGACGAACGCCCCCGCTATTGACGAGGGCGCTCGATCCGACCAGGCGGCAGAGGGACTCTCAGCCGCCCAGGTTGTTGACCTGCTTCTGGAGTTTGTCGATCTCCTTGTTGATGTTGGCGATCTTGGTGTTGATCACCTTGACTGCCGTCTCCAAGGCAGCGATCGACTGGCTGTTGCTGGTGTCATCGGCCTGGAGGCGCTTGACCTGTGCCCTCAGCCGTCTGCTCTCACGCGCTGCGGCCCGCTGGGCGGTGATCAGCTTGCTGAACTCAGAACCACCCTGGGACTTCAAGGTGTCGAGTTCCTGCTGCACCTGCTGAGCAACGTCCTTGTTGCTGGTGGTCGAGTTCTTCGCATCGATACCGATGATCAGCGCGACCACACCGATCACTAGCGCTACTGCTCCTATGGCAACTCCTATTTTTGGATTCATTGCCGGAACCCTACCGGTCGGCAACCCGGCAGGAGGTAGGAATCGGGCCTGCCACCTCGCACACTCGAGCGGTCCATTCATCCGGTGCAGGGAATATGTTGCGCCGGTCCGGGATTCCCGGCTGTCAATCCATAGAGGAGGACACGATGGAAGAAGAGAATCAGGAGATGGCAGCGGAAGCTGCTGAGGGTGCCGAAGAGGCCGCTGAGGGAGCCGAAGAGGCTGCTGAGGTCGCAGAAGAGGCCGCCGAGGGAGCCGAGGAGGCTGCCGAGGGAGCTGAGGAGGCTGCCGAGGAGGCCTGAGCCTTCTCTGCGTCACCGCTTTTCAGGAAGGGGCGTTCGGGCACTCCGGACGCCCCTTCCCCACTTCATGGGGCCGGCCGCCTAGATCTCACTCGCCCAGGCTTCCACGAGAGGGGTCAGTAGTGATCTCGCGCTGCCAGGCTCCCAGCGATTGAACACCCATGCTCCACCTATCTGCGCCCTCTGTATTCCCTGTCTCCTCCACTCCCTGCGAATGGCCGGGTCGGTGGTTATCCAGTCCGCTGAATCGGTAAGCGTCCAGCGTCCACTGCGCCGCAACGGCATGGCCGGGTCGAGTATCTCCGCGTCCCGATCGTCGGGCGACTGGGTGGAATTCGGATCGAGCAACACGTAGTGGGAGGCGACGGTGTCGTCGTAGGTTCCGGTCTTCAGCATCACGAGGAAATCGGTCCGACTCTCAGGAGGCATCGAGCGGTATGCCCGAACCAGTGGCGCGGCGTCACAGTGGACCCGTTCCCACGCCGAGACCCCCGGCAGGTACTCCTCCTTGATTCCAAGCTGCACCCTCCCCCACGTCACCTCCTCGACCAGATCGGCATAGAGCGGAACCAGCGACAGCCCCGACTTGGTGTAGTAGAGACTCGCGTGCGCATGAGCATTCAGCCGAGGAGGGCTCCAGACTGGACGCCGGTTCGGAGCCAACATCCGCAGGACCATCGCCATGCAGGTCAGCTGACACCCCTCGTTGCCGATCGTGTTTCCGTTCGGGAATCTGCGTATCAGCGATGCGGCCTGCTTCCTGGTGTAGCCGTCGAGCATCGCCGTCTTGATCACCTTCTCTCTGTTCCACATCAAGTCGTTGGACCAGCGCGGATCGTCCTGCCGGTACGGCATCCCCAGCGCACGAAGGTCGAACCGCGCGCCGGTGACCTTCGGCCGAGGCTCCGCTGCGATCGCGGCGCCGGCGAATGGACCGAGCAGGGAGCTCGCACCTACCGCAGCGCCGGCCCCTGCCGCCTGCCCGATGAACTTCCGTCTCGAAGACCTGTTCGGGGGGTTCATACATCCACTAAACACCTGCCCCCGGCGGAGTTGCGATCGGAATTGAGCTGATCGTGCATGGCCTAGGATGCCCCGATGCCATCGCGCCCGACGGCCTACCAGTTGAAGCGCCTCGTCCTCTACCCCCGGATCCTCTACGGGAGATTCCGCCACCGAGGCGAAGCCTGGACTCAGGTTCTCGACGTCACCAACTACCGGAAGGACATCTATCGGTTCATCGGCGATCGAATGGCGGATCCGAGTCTGATCCACAGTCCCGGGAGGGTCGGGGCGGGACTGATCCTGGATGTCGGCGCGTTCGACGGAGAATGGGCCACCGAGGTCGCCGAGAGGTACCCCGATGCGACCATCTACGCCTTCGAACTCAGTCCGCCCACGATCGATCGACTCCGCTCGACCCTTCCCGAAGACGGCCGAATCGAGGTGTTTCCATTTGGGCTGGCGGGGAGCAATCGCACCGAGTCGATATCCCGGATGGGAGCGGGATCATCGATACATCGCATCGGGGAAGGGGATCAGATCGATACCGGCACGCTGAGAGACGTCGCCGAGGTGTGGCGCGAACTGGATCTGGGTCAGGTCTCGGGCATGAAGATCAACATCGAAGGCGGTGAGTACGAACTGCTCTCGCGAATGGCAGAGACAGGCCTCTTGCCCAAGGTGGACACCTACCTGATCCAGTTCCACGAGTGGATGAGGGGCAGTCACAGGATGCGCCGCGAGATCAGGCGGGAATTGGCCAAGACCCACAGGCCGACCTGGGACTACCGCTTCATCTGGGAGCGCTGGGACCGGATCGAATCCTGAAACCAGGTCGGTCCGCTCCGATGGCGACCCGCCCGCGCATGCTCGCTTCCACACCTATGGGCCGGGGAGGACTCGAACCTCCGACCTACGGATTATGAGTCCGCTGCTCTAACCAACTGAGCTACCGGCCCGGGAGCGCCGGTATCCCGGGCTCGGAGCGAGGATATAGATGAACGGGCGCTCAGCCGCCCGCGACCTTGGCGACGGCCCTCTCCAACTCAGCCACGCTGAAGGGGCCCTCGATCACGGTCGAAACGACGCCGTCTCGATCGATCACGAACAGCCAAGGCTCGGTCGGAAGCCTGAATGCAGCGACTTGGGGACGGAGTCCCTTGGCCAGATCGTTGTCGCGATAGATCTCCATCTGGATGAATGCGACCCGATCGCCGTACTCGGCCTTGGTCTGCTCTGCCACGTCGACCACCGGTCCGCAGACGCGGCTCTGACACAGTTGCGGGGTTGCGAACAGCAGGACCACCGGCTTGCGGCCGACCACGTTGGCGAAGTCCTCGTCGTGCATGCTGCTCGGAGGTATGCGGGTGTCGATGGTGGACACGTCGCCGACGCTGTCGATCGTCGGTGTGGAGATGACCGGTGCCTTGTCGCCGGGCCGAGGAATGCCCTCGTACTGGCCGACCAGACCAGGGGTCGGTACGACGCTGGCTCCGTAGGAGCCATCCTCGTTCTTGACCAGCGCGCCGAATGCCCACTTGCCCTTGCGGTCTAGCGGGACATCGGCGACGTACACGACGGTCGCGGCATCTGGGTCGTTCGCTGTCGTCTGGGCCCGGTACTTCTCCTCGGTCGTGATGTCCTCTATCCGGGCAGGGAAAGGTCCGATCGCTTTGCCCTTCAGGCCGGCGCCTGGCGCTGCGTATATCGCTACCTGAGCATCCCTGATCTGTGTCCGGTCTACCTCGAACACGGCGAAGGAGAATCGATTCTCTCCCTGGGCCAGCACCCCGAAGCCGGGGGCGACCACGGGACCCGGCTTACCCGCGCTCGAGAGCACCTGCTCCAGCGACTGCCCGTTCGGGGACGGGAACTCGGATGCAGGCGGAGCGGGCTGCGAAACCGCGCCGGAGCCGGCATCGCTTCCACAGGCCGTCACCAGAACGGCCAATACCGCCGCGGAGAGCGCAGCCGGGATTAGTTTCCTGCGTCGGGTCACGACTCAATCCTACGGGGTTCGCTCTAGCCTCCCCTGCCAGAGAGTCCGAGCTAAACGAGGGAAGGGAAGAGATGGCCGAGAGGGCAGCACTTGTGACAGGTGGTTCCAGCGGGATCGGATTGGCGATTGCGCGTGCGCTTGCCGAAGACGGCTACGGCCTGACGATCTCCTCACGCCGGGCAGACAAGCTGGAAGCGACGGCCGAGACCCTTCGGAGCGAAGGCCACGAGGTCCATGCAATAGCGGCCCAGATAGCCGACGAAGACGAGATGAAGGGCGTCGTCGCTGCGCACCGCGACGCCTACGGGAGACTCGATGTCCTCGTCAACAACGCCGGCGTCGGACTGGGGGAACCGATCCACGAGTTGACGGCGAAGAAGGTGGATCTGCAGATAGAGGTGAATCTGCGATCGCTGATGCTGATGACCCGCGAATGTCTCCCCATGCTGCGGGAGGCGGGCGCCGAACATCACAAGGCCTTGATCGTCAATACGGCCTCCGTCGCGGGCAAGGCGGGGCAGGCCTGGCTCTCGGTCTACTCGGCGACCAAATTCGCCGTGATCGGCTTCAGTCAGGCAACTCAGCGGGAGGTGAGCGGACAGGGGATCGGAGTGACCGCACTCGCGCCCGGTTTCGTCGATACGCCGATGACGGAATTCGTCAAGGAGCACGTTCCGGCCGAAGAGATGATCCAGCCCACCGATATCGCCGAAGCCGTGAGGTTCCTGCTCAAGACCTCACCCAACTGCGTCGTCCCGGAGATCGTCTTCCTGCGTCCGAGCGACTCGGAGGGTCTCCTCTAGACCGACGGGGGGTTCGCCGGCCCCCACGGGTCCTCGGCGAAGATGCGCCTTCCGCGCTTCACACCTTTCCTCCCTCCGGTGACCCAGCCGTACTGCCTCAGCAGGTTGGCCCACGCCTCCTCCAGATAGCCCCTCTCCCCCCTCCGCCTGAGTCGCATCGAGCAGACGAACAGGAACCCCTTCAGCTGGGGCCAGACGGAGGAGAGGTCGGCGGTGGTCGCCCGCGTGCCGCCCTGAGCCTCCAGCTTGGCGGCACAGAGTCCCGCCCCATAGGCCCAACCCCGCTGCTGGTCGTAGAAGCCACGCCAAGTCCGTCGGTGCGTGTGGCGGGCGAGCGCTGCGGGAACGTACCTCATCTCCAATTGCTCTCGCTCTGCGACGCGGTTGTACCGGAGCGAGATCTCGACGTCTTGCGCGCGCACCATCCGCGGATCGAAACCGCCAATCTCTTCGAGGATCCAGCGTCGAAAGGCAGCGTTGGCGGTGACTACGTAGGGCGGATCGCTGACCACGCCGAAATCCTGCCAGCGTCCGAGGATCCGAGCCGCCTGCCGCTGAGCACCGGTCTCGATCGGCCCGTGACCCAGTCCTCCGCCGACGCAACCGACGACGGGATCGTCGAACTCCGCAACCATCCCGCGGAGCCAGTCCGGTTCGACCTGACAGTCGACATCGAGGAAACAGACGATGGGTGCCCGCGTGCTCGCGATGCCCCGATTGCGCGCGTTCGAGACGCCTGGCTCTGGCTCCTCGACCACAGTCACCGGATACCCGGCTGCAATCCCTGCGCTTCGATCGCGTGAACCGTTGTCGACTACGACTACCTCACAGGGACCGCCAAACCTGTTCACCGATTCGACCACCGTGCTGAGACAGGGTCCGACGACGTCCTCGCCGTCCCTCACGGGTATGACTACCGAGACCTCGGGAATCGGGTCCGCGGCATCCACGTGGACCTGTCTGCCGGAGACCACCCTGTCAGGTTCGGCGCCGGACCTCGATCGAGGGGCCACCGTCGCCCGACTCGATGCCGAGTGGCGTCTCCTCGACGGGCTCACTCGCCAGCAGATATTCGGCTCGCTGCTCGGCACGGCGTTCAGCCGCAGCGGCATAGGTCTTCGAGAGAACGTCCTCGAGATCCTCCGAACTCCTGATCGCTGCCGACTCTGCCCGCCTGCGCCTGTCTTCCTGAACCTCTCGGACCTCCTCGGCCAAAGAGCGCTCTCCACCCGGATCATCCACCAGTGCTCGCTCGAGGTAATGCCGGAGCATCGCAATCTCACGCGCCGTCGCTTCTCGCGGCTTGCCGGTCGGAGTACCGGTGAACTCATCCCAAGCCCTCGCGAAGGTCCCCATGTCGGTACGACCCCCATTCCTGTGCGCAGAGAGCATCGGGCAGGCTCCTCCGTCGCCGTCGGTGTAACCGCCCGTGATCACCCTTCCGCTCCGGATACCCCGAAGCATCGCCTCCTTGGTGTGCCTGGGAAGCGCCTGCACCGCATTGCGGAGCCGCTCGGTCGCCGTTCTCTTGCGTCGTGCCATGAACAGGATGGATAGCGGTATCCGGCGACTTGCATCGGAGGTTTCCGGGGCGCGAAACGGCAATTGCAGCGAGACCTGCTAAGGCGGGGAGCCACGGGTCCCGCCAACTGCCTAGGGTCAGGCCATGTCAGATCGCTTCATCGTCGCCGCGTTCGGGGATCCTGGCCATGCGCTGCCGGCGATCACCCTCGCCAGAGCCCTTCGCCAGAGTGGGAACGAGGTCCTGGTCGAATCGTGGGATCGATGGCGAGAGATGGTCGAGGCAGACGGAATCGACTTCCGCTCGGCCGAGGAATACTCGGTCTACCCGCCCCCGGGACCCGAGAGTGAAGCGGGTGGGACGGCCGCGCGCGCCGCCAAGGCGCTGATAGGACTGATGGAGGAGTACCGACCGGACGTGGTCGTGAACGACATCCTCACACTTGCCCCCGCATTGGCTGCGGAGGCGACGGGAATACGGCGGACAACTCTCATCCCGCACGTATTCGCCGAGCAGCAGCCGGGGATGCCTCTCTTCTCCATCGGCATGCAGCCGCCCCGCACACCGATCGGGAGACTCGCGTGGAAGGCGACCATGCCCCTGATCGGCTTCGGGCTGCGGCGAGGGCGCGATGACCTCAACGGCATCCGGAGCCAACTGGATCTCCCACCTCTCGAGCGCTTCCACGGCGGAACGTCGGAAAGCCTGGCGCTGGTGGCAACCTTCCCCCAGTTGGAATATCCGCGCAGCTGGAGGGACAGCGTGCGAATCACCGGCCCGCTGCTCAGCGACATCGAAAAGCCGGAGGTGGCATTGCCCCCCGGAGAAGCTCCCCTGGTCCTCGTCGCGCCGAGCACCTCGCAGGACCCGGACTGCGAGCTGCTGCGAGCGGCACTGGAGGGCCTCGACGGCGCTCCGGTGCGCGTCCTCGCGACCCTGAACGGTCACAAGCCGCCGAGGCCGCTCCCCTCTCCGGAGAACGCCCGGGTCTATGACTGGATCTCGTACCGCCAAGCCATGGCCGAGGCGGACCTGGTCATCTGCCACGGCGGGCATGGCACGGTCGTTCGAGCGCTCAGCGAGGGGGTTCCCGTACTCGTCTCGCCCGCGGGAGGGGACATGGGAGAGAATGGTGCGAGGGTGAGCTGGGCCGGATGCGGTCGGATGCTGCCGCGGAGGCTGTTGGGCCCTCGAAATCTCAGACTCGCCGCATCGAGTGTCCTGGAAGACCCCGGCGTGAAGGCCAGAGCGGCCGAGATCGGAAGGTGGGGCACGGACCACGATGGCCCTCGGACCGCAGTCGAATTGCTCGAGGCTCTCGCTGCGGGCGAGGAAATTCCGCCAACACCCTCCTGACCGCCAGGAGCTCCGGGGGTGGGACTCGAACCCACAACCTCTCGGTTAACAGCCGAGCGCATCTACCAATTGAGCTACCCCGGAAGGAAACGACCGTCTTCGAGGCGGTCGCGAAAGTGAACCTTACCGACGCCGCAACGACGGGGCACTAGGAACTGCGTAGCCCTGCATCCGCATGGGTGATCCGCTCGGCCAGTTCGGCTCTCTCGCGCGACAGCCTTGCGCTCTCTTCGTGGTCTCCGGCCTCCCGCGCCGCAGAGATACCGTCCTCGAGACGTTGGCGCTCGAGGAGCATGAAGTTGAGTTCCATCGCACCCTCTGAGTAGGGCTGATCATCGGCGGCCATGACCAGTCGGGCGATCAGCGAACTGAAATCTTGATCGTCATGAGGCAGCCCTTCGGTCGGCGCCGAGAGGTGCTCACGGAGCCAGGCCGCCACTCGTCGCCCGGACGGAGAGAGATGATCGTCGGTCAGTCGTCCGAGCACGCGCGCGCCCTCCTCGGGACGGGCGATCGCCATCTCGAATAAAGCACGCTCCTTCAGCTCACGCGGGGTGAGTGCAGCCGCCTGCGGGATCATGGGCTCGCCTTGATCACGTTGGGTGGCATCTGCTCGAGGAGGTGGCTCAAGCGGAGCCGAGTTGACCCTTGCCGATACGAGGCTGGGGTCGGTGTCGAGTCGATTCGCCACCTCCCGAATCAGATCATCGCGTCCCACTACCTCCCCCATGACCGAGAGCACGGGAGCCAATTCGGTCAGCGCCGCCTCTCTGCCGGTGCCCGAGGCGAGATCCGAACGAGACAGGACCGTACGCACCCTGAAGGTAGGAAGGTCGATCGCCCCCTCGACAAGTTCCGAGAACCGCTCCAGCTCACCAGCCTGAGCCATCTCGGCTGGATCCACTCCTTCTGGCATGGCCGCAACTCGTAGTTCGACCCCCCTGTCGCCAGCAACACGCTGGGCACGGATCATCGCGTCGGTTCCTGCGCGATCAGCGTCGAGGGCCAGGACGATCGTCTTCGCGAGCGATCCCAGGATCTTGAGCTGCTCCGGGGTGATGGCGGTCCCCATCACCGCTACCGCCTCGCGGATACCAGCCTGGTGGAGCGCCAGCACGTCGGTGTAGCCCTCGACCACGATCGCGCGGCCGGCCTTGGCGATTGGACCACGAGCGATATCGATTCCGTAGAGGGTTTCGCTCTTGCGGTAGAGGTCTCCCTCGGGCGAGTTGAGGTACTTGGGCTTCGAGTCCGCGGCCATTCCACGAGCTCCGAACCCGACCACTCTCCCCCGCGGATCCCGCACCGGGAAGATGATCCGGGCCCGGAAGCGGTCGTACATCGAGCCTTCCTTTTCGCTCTTCTGAACGAGGCCGGCTGAGCGGAGCTCCTCGATCGAGTAGCCGGCCCGCTGGGCCTGATCACGAACCTGGTTCCAGGCACTGGGCGCGAAGCCGACTCCGAATTCAGCGAGCACCTCCCTGTCGAGTCCCCGCTCGGCGAGGTATTCCCGAGCCTTGCTGGCCTTCGGTGAATCGCGCAGGAAGGAGGCGTAGAACTCCGAGGTCCGCGCGAGCAGGTCGTAGAGCCGGGTCCTCCTCTTTCGGGCCTGTTCCGCCCTTGGGTCTTCGGCCTCTCTCTCGAGTTCCACGCCGTACCGCTCTGCCAACCACTCGACCGCCTCGGGGAACGAGAGGCCCTCCTGCTCCTGTACGAACCGGAAGAGGTCGCCTGAAGCCTCGCAGCCGAAGCAGTAGTAGAGCTTGTCTGTCGCATTGACCGAGAAGGAAGGGGTGCGCTCGTCATGGAAGGGGCAGAGGCCGGAGAAACGCTGTCCCTGCTGTTTGAGTTCGGTATGCGCCGAAACGACCTCGACCATGTCTGCGGCATCCTTCACCTTGTCGACGCTGTCACGGGAAATCATCGCCATCTAGAGCCTCGACTCCTCCGGCAGGGCCAAATCCTTGAATGTCGCTATCGCGAAGCGGTCTGTCATCCCCGCGAGATAGTCGGTGACCCTCTGCAGCTCATCCGCATCGGGGTCTAGTACAGGCACCTCTTCCGGGTGGGCCAGGTAGTGGTCGAAGAGGGACCGCAACGCTGTCCGTACCCTCTCCTGCTCGCTGCGAGCCTCGGGGCCGAGGTAGACACGATCGAACATGAACTTGCGCAGCCGAAGCATCGCACCGCCAGTTTCCTCACCCTGCACGATGTCCCCGGCCGCGAGCGAGCTGTCGATCATGTCGGCCACCAGCGTGCTGATCCTGTCAGACCCGGTCGGGCCCAGCAGCTCGATCTGTGCGGCCGGAAGGTCTCCGTCCGCGAGGATGCCTGCACGCAGGGCGTCGTCGATGTCGTGGTTGATGTAGGCGATGCGATCGACGATCTTGACCACACGCCCCTCCAAGGTCGCCGGTCGATCGGAACCGGTGTGGTTGAGGATCCCGTCTCGAACCTGCTCGGTCAGATTCAGTCCACTGCCGTCACGCTCGAGGGACTCGACGATACGGAGGGAGTGCTCGTTGTGGCGGAAGCCCCGACCCTGCTCGGTGAGCGCCTCATCGAGGACCTCCTCGCCGATGTGACCAAAGGGCGGGTGGCCGAGGTCATGACCAAGGCCGATGGCCTCGGTCAGGTCCTCGTTCAGCCCGAGAGCGCGAGCGACCGTCCGGGAGATGCCGCATGCCTCCAGGGTGTGGGTGAGGCGGGTCCGATAGTGGTCACCCTCCGGGGCCACGAAGACCTGGGTCTTGTGTTTGAGGCGTCTGAACGCCTTCGAATGGACGATCCGGTCCCGGTCTCGCTGGAAGGGCGTGCGATAGGGACTGTCCGGCTCGGTATCGACGCGCAGTGCGGGATACGACGGGGTTGCGAGATCCCAATGGAACTCCTCTTCCCATGCACGGACGCGCTCGGACAGAGGTGTGGCCGCAGGCGGCATCTCTCCTTCCGTATTTGTGTTCACCCTATTCACGACCTCTCGCGATTCTAAGTCGGCAGAGGCTGTCGTTACCGGACGCCCCCGTTCTCGAGACACTTCAGGCAGCGGCTCGCAACTGCACGTGTGCGTGATGCTCAAGGGTCTCACCGATCGCACGCTCTACCTGCTGAGCGATCTGACCCTCGGCGGTCGGAGAGTCGGTCAATGGCTTGGCCAACGCCTGGACCATGAACGCATGCGATTCGCGATCGAAGACGAACCCATCCCCCTGGCAACTCGCACAAACCACGCCCCCGGCGGAACCGGAGAACGCTGTCAGCTGATCGACCTCACCACAGCGCGCACAACCGGCGAGCTCAGGCGAGAACCCTGCGGCAAGGGCCAATTTGAGTCTGAAGGCCAAGGCGAGGCCGCGATCGGAAGCGCGGTCGGGGTTGGAATCGATCAACGACAGGTAGTTGCAGAGGAGGTTGTAGGCGGCATCGTTCGGATCACCGGTGTCGAAGAGCCTCAAAACGGCATCGCAGGAGCGGGCAGCGGCCGTGAGGGCAGTACCGCTACCTCGCAAGTCCGGATACCCCTCGAGCGTCTGGGCCGAAGTCACGGTAGAGAGATCTCCTTTCCCGCTGTAGAGGACAAGACGGAGCCGGAAGAAAGGCTCGAGTCGCCCACCGAAGCGCGACTTCGGCTTCCTCGCGCCCTTGGCGATCGCATTCAACCTCCCGTGCTCGGGTGAGTAGAGGTGGACGATGCGATCGGCCTCGGCGT
>CAIUSP010000057.1 GCA_903901855.1 uncultured bacterium
CCGACTATGAAGATGCCGATCAAGACTTCGGCCCGCCGGGCGGCGGGAGGATGAGAGCACCGAGGGCAAGGATCGAGGGCACCCAGATGCCGACGAAGATGCCTGCCTGCTTGTCCTCGAGAAACCAGAGGCCCACCGAGAAGAGGAACGAAAGGAAGGCCGCCACCAGGACGAGGATCCGGGCCTTCTTCACATAGTCATTGCTCATATGTCAGCCCTACTCCACCCTCACCCTGGCCGCCGAGTGGCGAGCGCTGAAATCAGACCGCGTTGCTGGTGAACAGCAGCACGGCGAGAGAGATCGCGACGCCGAAGTCGTAGATGCAGATCAGCGAGTTGCCCGGGGCGAAGTTGCGCTCGCGGATCATCCCGACCACGTGGTTGACACCAGCCAGGAAGAGGAAGGAGATCACCGGCAGCGACACCGCGATCCAGGCCTCTGGACCGTGTTGGCTTGCGTAGAGGCAGCCGAAGCCCAGGCCGAGGCTCACGAACGCGATCTCGTACTGGAAGCCGTTGGTGGTCCAGCCGATCATCGCCGACATCTTCTTGGCGAAGACCGAGTGCATCACGGCTGAGCTGAAGAACGCAAAGCAGATCATGTAGAGGATCCAGCGGATCGCGGCGACCGAGAGGCTCTCGCTCTCGCTGCCACCCGGTGGGATCGAACCCGTCAGGGCGAGGATCCAGGCGATTACGAATAGCGCCGGAAGGATCAGGCCCGAGATTTGGTCTTTGATCTTCTCCACTGCCAAGAAGATTCACGCAGAATCCGGACGGAACGAGGCGCCCGAGCGCCTTGGGCGCGTATCGTGCGTGCCTATGCCCGATGCCGCCGCCGATGCCGCACCCGTAGCCGACCTGCCCCGCTGGGATCTGGAGCCGCTCGTATCGGGCGGAGGCGACGAGGCAGCGAAAGGGTTCCTCGCAGAGGCCGAGGCAGAGGCCGAGGAGTTCGCTTCGAACTACCGGGGAAAGATCGCGGAGCTCGACGGCGAAGGCCTCGCCGAGGCGCTCGCCGTGCTCGGCGGGATCTCCGACCGCCTGGGCCGCGCCGGCTCGTACGCCGCCCTTGGCTACTCGGTCGCCTCAGACAGTCACGATCGAGGGGCGTTGCTTGCCGAGCTTCAGCAGCGCGGCGCGCAGATAGAGACGAAGCTCCTCTTCTTCGAGCTCGAGTGGGCTCAGTTGCCCGACGAAGAGGCGACAGAGGTGCTGGCTTCCCCCGCCCTGGACAACTACCGCCACTTCCTCGAGGTCGCTCGGCTGCAGCGCCCGCATCTGCTGACCGAGCCCGAGGAGAAGATCGCAACCGAGTTGCGGGTGACAGGGCGCTCGGCCTTCGCCCGGCTCTTCGGAGATCAGATCTCCGCTCTTCGGGTAGAGCTGCCGGGCAGAGACGAGCCGGTGGAGCTGGACCTCGCCCTGTCTGAGATGCAGTCGCCCGATCGCGAGGCGCGCGCCGCCGCGGCCGACGGCGTCTGCAAAGCACTGGAGCCAGGGCTCAAGACCCGCGCTTTCATCTTCAACACGCTGCTGCAGGAGAAGTCCACCGTGGACAGGCTGCGCTCGTACCCCAGCTGGATCTCGTCGCGGAACCTCGCAAACGAGGCATCTGACGAGTCGGTGCAGGCGCTGGTGGAGGCGGTCACCGCCAACTACGAGATCGCTCGCCGCTGGTACCGGCTGAAGGCGAAGCTTCTGGGTCTCGACAAGCTCGCCTACTACGACCGCGCCGCTCCGCTCGGCACCGCCGAGCGCGAGATCCCTTACGAAGAAGCCAAGGCGACAGTGCTCGATTGCTACACGGGCTTCTCGCCGGAGCTCGGCGAGGTGGCCGGGGAGTTCTTCACCGGCAACTACATCGATGTGCCGCCCGCCGCAGGCAAGCGCGGTGGTGCGTTCTGCGCCTACACGGTGCCCTCGGCCCACCCGTACGTGATGCTCAACTACACCTCGCGCCCGAACGACGTTCTCACTCTCGCCCACGAGTTGGGGCATGGAGTGCACGCGTCGCTCTCGCGCCCACGTGGGATCTTCGAATTCACCACGCCCCTGACGGTTGCCGAGACGGCCTCGACCTTCGGCGAGTCGATCGTGCTCGATCGCCTGCTCGAAGACGCAACCGGCAAGGAGCGGATCTCGCTGCTCGGCGAGACGATCGACGGCTACGTGGCCACGACCTTCCGCCAGATAGCGATGAACCGGTTCGAGGATCGCGTTCACACGCAACGCCGTGAGGAGGGTGAACTCTCGATCGAGCAGTTCAACCAGGCCTGGCTCGACACCCAGAAGGATCTACTCGGCGACTCGGTGGATGTGGTCGAGGAGTACGGAACCTGGTGGTCGTACGTGCCGCACTTCATCGACACCCCGGGTTACGTCTACGCATATGCCTACGGCAACCTGCTGGCGCTTTCCGTCTACCGCCGCTATCGCGAGGAGGGCGAGTCGTTCGTGCCGGCCTATCTGGACCTGCTGCGGGCGGGCGGATCGCGCTCGCCCGAGGGCCTCGGAGAGATCGTCGGCGTGGACCTGCGAGATCCGGAATTCTGGAACAAGGGATTGGACTTGATCTCGGAGCGCCTCGACGAGGCCGAACAGGAGGTGGCAAAGGGATGAGCAAGGGAATCCGCGGCAAGATCGCGATGAAATTGGTCGAGAAGTCACTGCCGGCGAGGATGTCCGCCGACTGTATGGGCGGTTTGCCCGACGGCCTGCACGTGGTGATGATCGGGACAGGCGCGCCCCTGCCCGATCCCGGTCGCAGCCAGCCCTGCGTGGGTGTGATCGCCGGAGGCCGGCTGTTCATAGTCGACGCTGGCGAAGGCGCCGCAAGCGCGATGAACGCGTGTGCGATCGATCCAGGGCGTATCGACTGCGTGATCCTGACCCACTTCCACTCCGACCACATCGGGGGCCTGCCGGCCGTGGCGATCCAACGCTGGGTATCGGATTCGAGCCAGGGTCGTCTGCGGGTGCTCGGCCCCAAGGGCGTGCGCAAGGTGATCAAGGGTCTCAACCGCGCCTACAAACTCGACAGCGATTACCGGGCCGCTCACCATGGCGAGACGGTCGCCCCGCGTGAGATGGCCGGCATGACTGCTGAGCGGTTCGATGCCGGCAGCAAGCTGGAGTCCGAGGTGATCCTCGACGAGGACGGCGTGAAGGTGACCGCGTTCGTGGTGGATCACGCGCCGGTCGATCCGGCGCTGGGTATTCGCTTCGACTACGGAGGCCGGAGCGTCGTGATCTCGGGCGACACCACCTACACCGAGTCGCTGGTGAGGGCCTCGAAGGATGCGGACCTGCTGATCTGCGACGCGCTGGCCCCCAATTTGGTGAAGCTGTTGGAAGACGCGGCCCGCGATGCCGGCAAGCCCGGCCGGGCGAAGATCTTCGCCGACGTGCCCGACTACCACGCAAGCCCCGCGCAGGCCGCCGACATGGCACGCGAAGCTGGAGTGAAGAACCTGGCCCTCACGCACATCATCCCCCCACTGCCATTGAAGGGCCTGGAGGGACCGTTCCTCGGCGACTCGAAGGAGCGATTCACCGGACCGCTCTGGCTCGCAGCCGACGGGGACATCTACTCGCTGCTTCCCGACGGCAGCGAGATCAAGCGCTCGCAGGTATAGGGCGCGGCAGATGGGCGTGGTCGGCGATTACCTGAAAGGGCTTCCGGCCGACCAGCGTGAAGCTCTGCAGAAGATGTGCGATGTGATCGTGGATGCCGCGCCCCCGCTGAGCGAGAAGACCTACTACGGCGTCCCCAACTACTTCCTGGGTGACGACCCGCTGGTTGCCTTCGTTGCTGCCAAGAACCATCTCAGCCTCTTTCCGCACGGATCGCAGATCATCCGCGAGATGAGCGACGAGCTCGAGCCATTCAGCACCTCCAAAGGCACCATCCGCTTCACCCCCGAAGAGCCGCTGCCCGACGAGTTGATCAGGAAGATCGTCGCCCGGCGGATCGAGATCTTGGCCGAGGGTTAGCGCCCGGGCCTCTGGCCCAGGGAAACGAGCAGGTGGAGACGGTGGGAATCGAACCCACGTCCGCGGTAACGAAACGATTGGCATCTACAGGCTTAGCCGGTGCTTGTTTCTCGTTCGGGGGAGTCCGCACCGACGGGCACTGTCCCGAACAAAGCCTCTTAATTGTTCCCGGACGATCGAGGCAGTCCGCCCAGGTAAGCCCGTTTCTGAAGCCGGGCCCCCTCCCGACGGGCGCAGGAGGGCCGACTCTCACTGCTTAGCTTCTAACTAAGCGGCGAGGGCGAACTCATGGTCCGCACGTATTGGTTTTTGCTGGGGTTTAACGAGGCCTCCAGCAACCTCGACCTGCAACCAGTCGCACGATGACCACGTCGAAGCCTGTCGTCCCCATGCACTGTGCTCCTACAGGCTAGTGGAGTCGCGCGGCAAAGCAGGAAACTGACGTGGCACTCCGGTCTGCGGTTAGGCTTCGCGCATGGCGACTTCGAAGAAACCGCAGGGCAAAAAGCGCGGCCCGATCCCCAAGGGCAAAGACGACGAGGGGACGAAAGAGAAGATGATCGCCGCCACCGCGAGGCATCTGGCTGAGTTCGGGCCACGAGGTACCGAGGTCGGCGCGGTCTGCAAGGAACTGGACCTCTCTCCCAGCCTCGTCAACTACTACTTCGGCGGTCCCGACCCGCTGATCTGGCAGGCTGCGATGCAGAGCTACGCAGACCACGTCGAAGCGCAGCGCCAGGCGCTCGAGCGGGCACCAGACGGCAAGTTGGCGGTGGAGACCTGGGTCCTGAACACGATCGAGTGGAAACAGCAGAACCCCGGGATCGCGGCTGTAATCGACTATCCGATGCTTGCGCTCAGCCGGGAGGAGATGGCGGAGGCTGACAGGCTCGCGAAGGAACTCAGCGCGGTGAGTCGGGAGAACGTGGCGATCACCGGCTCGGCCGTCTATTCGCTGATGACCGGCAAGGCGCCGAAGAAACTCTCATCGGCTCGCGTGGCGGCGCTGATCAAACTGAACAGCGAGTTCGCCTACTGGATCTCCGCCGTGGGGTTCGGCGGTTTCGGCGCGGGCGCGTGGATCGCCGGCCGGAAGCCCTACAGCGCAGTCTGGCGCGCCTTCGGCTTCAGCCCCGACAAGCAGATCCGGTCGACCTTGCGAGAGATGACCGCCCGCTTGGCCAAGAGTGATCCCGGGAGCCTGATCGACGAAGAGGAGAAGTGACCCCGGCAGCGGTCACCATCGGGGTACCCGGCACCGCGAACGCGACCCGGCTGGTGCTTCTCGGATCGGGAGAGTTGGGACGCGAGGTGGTGATCGAGGCGATGCGGCTGGGGTGCGAGACGGTCGCGGTGGATTCCTACCTCGGAGCGCCGGCGATGGGGCTGGCACACAGATCGTTTGCGATCGAGATGTCGGACCCGGAGGCACTGCGGGCGCTGTTGAAGGCCGAAGTGGCGCTTCCGTGTGCGCGGCTCTTGGTGGTGCCCGAGGTAGAGGCGATCGCGACCGAGGTCCTTGAGGAGTTCGAACAGGCTGGCCACGAGAACCTCAGCGTCGTACCGACCGCACGCGCCGCTCGCCTGACCATGGACCGAGAGGGAATCCGTCGCCTCGCGGCAGAGGAGTTGAACCTGCCTACATCGAGATACGTCTTCTGTGACTCACTGGAGTCGCTCGAGGCTGCAGTAGGAGAACTCGGCACTCCGTGCGTGGTCAAACCGGTGATGAGTTCGTCGGGCAAGGGGCAGTCCGTGATCTCTTCACCGGAGGAGACGAAAGCAGCCTGGGATTACTCACAGGAGGGTGGTCGAGTGGGCGCAGGGCGGGTGATCTGCGAAGCGTTCGTGGACTTCGACTACGAGATCACCCAATTGACGGTTCGCCACGCAGGCGGAACCGCGTTCTGCTCTCCCGTGGGACACATCCAGGTAGACGGCGATTACAGAGAGAGCTGGCAGCCACAGGAGATGAGCCCGAAGGCCCTCCACGCCGGGCGCGAGATCGCGGCGACCATCACAGAAGCCCTCGGCGGACAAGGAATCTTCGGCGTGGAGCTGTTCATATCGGGCGACGAGGTCTGGTTCAGCGAGGTCTCCCCCCGTCCCCACGACACCGGAATGGCCACGATGGCGACCCAGCGCCTGTCGCAGTTCGCGCTGCACACCAGGGCGATACTCGGCCTCGGTATCCCGACGGTGGAGGCGGCAGACGGCAGCGGTGCGCGCGAGGTGCCGCTGGAGAGTCCGGGGGCGAGTGCGGTGATCCTCGCCACCGAGGAAAACGACGACCCGGTGGTCGAAATCGGCGCCGATGCTCTTGGTGATCCGCGGGTAGACCTGCGGATCTTCGGCAAGCCCGTCTCGCGTCCCGGCAGGAGGATGGGAGTGGCGATCGCTCGCGCGGACTCGACCGACGAGGCTCGCGAGCTTGCCCGCTCCGCTGCCTCGCAGGTGAGGGTGGACTAGAGCCGCAGCTTCTTCTTGGCTGCAGCGAGGCTGGACTTCTCGAGTCCAGGGATCGAGTCGAGGTCGCTCAGCTTCTTGAAGCCGCCAGAGCGGTTGCGGTAGGTGAGGATCCGCGTCACCTCGGTGACGCTCAGACCGGTTTCGCGAAGTTCCTCGAAAGTCGCTGCATTGAGGTCGAGGTCGCCACTGCCCTCACTTGAGGTCTTCGCCTTCTCGCCCCCGGCCTCCTGCTTCTCGCTCTCCTTCGCCTTCTTCTCCTTCTTGCGCTTCTTGGCTGACTCCTTGGCCCGCTTGCTGCGCTCCTCTGCCTCGGCCTTCTGAGCGGCCTCGCGTTCCTTGCGGGCCTTTTCGACCGCCGCGATCTCAGCCTTGTGTTCGCGCTCGGTCTTGGCCTGCTTCTTCTCGGCCTCAGCCTTGCGCTTCTCGGCGGCTTGCTTGGCCCGCTTGCTGCGCTCCTCCGATTCGGCCTTCTGGGCCTGCTCGCGCTCCTTGCGGGCCTTCTCGACCGCCTTCAGCTCCTTCTCCTTCTCGCGTCTGGACCGCTCGACCGCCCGCTTACGACGCTCCTCCTCGCGGCGCTCCCGCTCTTCGGCCTGCTGCTTTTCGCGCTCTGCGCGTTCACGCTCCCATTCACGCTCGAGCTCGCGGTTGGACTCGGCGATCTCGCGCTGCAGTCGCTGCTCGCGCCGCTGGGCCTCACTCTGGAAAAGGGCTCCGATCACGGGAAGAGCAGCAAGCCCGGTTATCGGCGCCGCCTTTTCGAGTGGCGGGAGATCAGCACCCTCGGACTCGGCTGCCTCGGACCCGCCAACGTCCTCCGCCTCACCATCCTCCGCCACCGCCTCGGAGAGAGTGGGTTGAGAGGGCTGATCGATCGAAGTCTGAGCAGGCGACACCGCGGCGGCGGACTCGTCCTCGACCAGCCAACTGGCACCTTCGGTACCGGCGGCAGCGCTGGCTCGAGGCGCGGAGGAGGAGGATGAAGATGCCTTGGGCCTTTCGCCTGCTCCAGCGGCGGCCTCCGCTGAGAGGGCGCGTCGCTCCGCCTCGGCTGCACGCTTTTCGGCTTGCTCGACTCGCTCGAGCATCTCCTCCATCTTCCGCTCGCGTTCAGCTTCCTCGGCAAGGCGCTCCGCCTCGGCTGCTCTGCGCTCCGCCTCGGCGACACGGCGTTCGATCTCATCGAGTTTCTGGTTGGTCCCGGACAGAGCGCTGCTGGCCGGTCCGTAGGAGGACGACTCGCCCTCCTCCATCACTCTCTCGGCAGCAACGGCGGCGGCGGCCTCGGCTGCGAGGCGAACCTTCTCGTCAGATGCCAGACGCGCCTCCTCGATTGCAGAGCGGGTACGTTCCTCGACCTCTTTGCTCACCTGCTCCGACTCGGACTGGCTACGGGCCTCGCTCTCTGCCCGAAGGCGCTCGGCCTCCGCTCTGACTCGCTCCTCGGCCTCGCGCCGGGCACGAGCGGCATCGTCCGGACGCGGCTCGGCTGGCGTTGTGTCGTCGGGCTCGTAAGCGGACTTGAGAGAGATCGAGTCGGTCGGGCTGGATGGCTGGTCGCCGCTGCGCGCCGCTCTAGCCGCAACGCCGCTCAGACCGAGCGCGGCGGCTACCGGCGCGCTCGGTGCGGAGGCGGGTTCAGGCAGTTCCTCCTCACCGTGGACCCCATCGTCGGGCGAGGACTTGCCGCCCCGCCGCTTCGACTTGCGCTCGGAGCGGGACTCGGCCCACTCCCGCCGCTCGAGATCCTCAGCCTGACGCCGCTCGAGTGCGCGCTGATCCCGTGCCTCGACCTTGCGGGCCTTCTTCTCCAGCCTGCGCCTGCGAGAGCCTGATCCCCTCCAGGCGAGGAACGAACCGAGTAACAGGATGACCACGACCGCGAGTACCACGTAGGACCAGGGCTGGTTGTCCTGGATGAAGGTCTGGATGTCATCCCAGACCGCTGCCAGATCGAGCGCAATCGGCATATGGCGCATTGTTGCGCGTGACTATGCGGAAAAACGGGTTTCACGCCTGATCGCAGGGGTGAAGGCAAGAGGCGATCAGCGCATCCGCTGCTTGTAGTCGCGTTCGACCTCGCGCTGGGTATCGCGATCCTTGATCTCACGCCTGCGGTCACGCCCTTCCTTGCCGCGGGCGAGCGCGAGTTCGACCTTGGCGCGCGGCCCTTTGAAGTAGATCCTCGTCGGGACCAGAGTCAGTCCCTTCTGAGCCATCTTTCCTATCAGCCGTTCGATCTCGCGTCGGTGGAGCAGGAGTTTGCGAGCCCGATCCGGCTCGTGGTTCTGGCTGCTCGCAGGACCATAGGGCGGGATGTGCGCTCCCCGGAGGAAGATCTCCCCCTCGTTGATCGTGGCGAAGGCCTCGTTGATCTGAGCCTTGCCGTCGCGCAGGGACTTGACCTCGCTGCCTCGCAATTCGACCCCTGCCTCGAACTTCTCGACCAACTCGAACTTGTGTCGTGCCCGGCGGTTGGTCGCGACATCACCGGACTTGAGTTCGCGTGGCTCACCCTTGGCCTGCTTCGGCTTGGGGGACTTCTTCGATTTCTTCGAGGTTGCCATGACTAGCGCCCCCTCTTCTTAGCACCGCCCCGCCTCTTCGATGCACCCTTGGCCTTCGACTTCTGCCCGCTGCGGCTGGTCGACCTGCTTGCTCTGGCGGCTTTCTCGGCCTTGGGCTTGGGGCGGCCCTTGTTCTTGGTCTTGTTGCCGGAGGACTTGGGCTTGGAGCGTTTCTTCTGAGCGGATCCGTTCTTCTTGCCACCTCCGGAGCCGCTGGAGGATCCGCCCGACGAGGCCTGCTTGCCCGAGGTCCTGCCTCCTGCTGCGGGTCTGCGCCTCTTGCCGCCGCCTTTGGCCGGGGCACCTCCGGTTCGGGTACCTGCCCGTCGGCCGCGCTGACCGCTGCCTCGTCTGCCGGATCCGGAATCGCCCTCCTTGCCAGGTGCCGGCAGGAGATCCACCCTGCCACGTGGGGCATCGACCGAGTCGACGGTTATCTCGACCGGATCACCGAACCTGACCGCCCTGCCTCCGCCCGATCCGATCAACTGGGTGCCGGTCTCGTCGAGGTTGTAGCGCTCACGGCCACCGATCCGTCGCACGGGGAGGAATCCTTCGTAGACATCCGAGTGCTCGCCGGCGAAACGGATGAATGCCCCGGCCTCGATCACACCTGAGACCTCGCCCTCGTAGGTGGCGCCGGAACCGCGTTCGCGAACCTCACGCTGCAGTAGGTAGGAGGCGCAGATCGAGTCCGCGTCGCGCTCGATCCGAACCGCATCACGCTCTATCTCGGAGCAGTGCGGGCCAGCGTCGGCGACCTCTTCCGGGAGTGGCGCCTTCTCCCCACCCTTCTCTCCATAGACGACCGAGAGGATCCCGCGGTGGCAGACGAGGTCGGGGAAGCGACGAATGGGCGAGGTGAAGTGGGAGTAGGCGCTGCTGGCAAGTCCCGCGTGACCGAGGTTCTGATCAGAGTAATAAGCGGGCTTCAGCGAGCGCAGGATCAGCGAGGTGTACGCATCCAGCCCGTGCCCGCGACGCTTCGCCTCCTTCGAGACGAACCGCGAGGCCTGGCCGACGACCTCGCCAGCCTGCTGCGGCGTCATCCCCTTCGGCACCGGCGGCGTGGGCAGATCCAGCGCAGCGAGCTGATCGCAGAGCTGCTCGACCCGCGACGGATCCGGCTCCTCGTGCACGCGGTAGAGAGTCGGGACCCGCTTGGCTTGCAACACCTCGGCAACTTGCTCGTTGGTGAGGATCATCAGCATCTCGATCAAGGTGTGCGACTCGGTCTGCTCGGAACCCTTGGCGGCTTCGACGTTGCCATCTGAGTCGAAGGAGAAGTCTGGCTCGGAGGTGGAGACCTCGAGCGCATCGGGCGGGCGACGCGAGAGACGGGCGGCGGCCGCGGCGCGGGCGAGCTTCATCGGCTCGGCGACTATCTCCGGAGGCTTCTCCCGACCAGCGAAGATCCGGTCGAGCTGGTCGTAGTCGAGGCGGACGTCCGAGCAGATGACCGAGCGGTAGAACGAGGTCGATTTGGCCTCGCCGTCAGGCGAGAGCAGGACCTCGGTTGTGACCGCAAGACGGTCGACTTCCGGGGCGAGGGAGCAGGCCTCGCTCGAGAGAGCGTGTGGGAGCATCGGTTCTACCGATCCGGGCACGTAGATCGAGTTGGCACGTCGATAGGCCTCGTCTTCAAGGGCGGTACCGGGCTTGATGTGCGCCGCCACATCGGCGATGTGGATCCAGAGTCGGATGTCGTCGCCCTCGCGCTTCGCCGAGACCGCATCGTCGAAGTCCCTGGCGGTTGCGGGGTCGACGGTGAAGGTGGTCAGGTCACGGAGGTCGCGCCTCTCGCCCGGGGCGTCGAGGGCGTCGCGAGCGGCATCGCGGGCAGCGATCTCGATTTCGGGGCTGAAACCACGCTCTACCCCGCGGTCGGCGAGCAGGGCCTCGACCACATCGGCTGCGATGTTCGGATCTCCGAGTTCGCGGATCACCTCGGCGCGGTCACCACGGACCCATCGCACGAGAGCCATCCTGTCGGGCGAGATCTTGGGCCCGCCAGAGACAGTGAACTGACCGCCGCGCTCGAAGATCGGAGAGCAGGTGAGGAACTTCCCCTTCTTGGAGACGACCGCCACTCCCTCGGTGCGCTCTGCGGCGTCTTGGCCGCGTGCCATCAGATCTCCTACTTCTTGGTGGCCTGCGCGCGGATCTTGCGCGAGACCAGAGCCTCGGCGCGTCTCAACTGGAGGTCCGTGTTGCCGTTCGAAGTGACGATTATCTGGGGCTTCAGACCTTTTCCGTCGACCGAGCTTCCGTTGCGGGTCAGGTACTCACCCAGGGTGAGGTCCAGCGCTCCGCCGTTTTCGAGCGGGAAGACCCTCTGGAACGTCCCCTTGCCGAAGGAGGTGGTGCCGACCGTGGTCGCCACCTTTGCCTGCGCGAGCGCCGCGGCCATGATCTCGGCAGCCGAAGCGGTGTTCTCGTTGATCAGCACGGCCATCGGTCGGCGGGGCAGGGCGTCACCCTCGGCCTCGTAGACCTGCTCGGGCTCGGCACGACCGGAGGTCGAGACGATCCGACCGTTCTCGATGAACTGACTCGACGCGAGTACCGCCTCGCTGAGCAAACCGCCACCGTTGTCGCGAAGGTCGAGGATCAGTCCCTCGGCGCCTCGGTCGTAGAGGCTCTCGACTTTCTCCCGAAGGAGGCCGTGGACCCCGGTCGAGAAGGTGGTCATCCGCACGTAGGCGATCTTCTCTCCTCGGTAGGTGAGCAGTTTCCCCTCGACCACAGGAAGGGCAACCTGTGCGCGAGTGAGCTCGATGTCGCGTTCCTTGCCGTTGGTCGAGCGCACGGTCAGGGTGACATCGGTTCCTTCCTCTCCCTTGATCCGATTGGTGGCCAGTTCGGCCGAGAGACCCGCGATCGACTTGCCATCGACAGCGGTGACCACATCGCCCCTGACGATCCCTCCGCCCTGTGCAGGGGAGTCGGGGAAGACCCGGGTGACCCTGAGGCCGGCGGGAACCTCTCCTACCGTCATGCCGACGCCGGAGAACTGACCGGCCGTCGCGTCCTGGAAGTGCCCATACGCCCAAGGGCCGAAGTATCGACTGAAGCGATCGTCGTAGCGCTTACGCAGGTACTCGACCATCCCGCTGACCGAGGCACCTTGGAGTTCCTCGACCGGTGCGGCCTTGTAGTAGTCGGCCTCGATCAACTCGAGCGCCTGGGAGGTGGAGTCGCCAGCACCGGGGATGAGACCGCCGAAACCGTCTGTGCGCACGGCAGCGATAGAGCCCGCCACGAAGGCGACCGCAACGGCGAAGGCCGCCAGAAGAGTTCGGGAGTTCAAACCTTGAGGAATCGGCGAAGCGTCAGGCCGCTGCCGAGCGCGGAGACGGCCATCGCGAGGAAGAGGAGGAGGAATACGAGGCCGATAAACGGCATGGTGCCGTCGGCCGAGATCAGATCGATCGAGTTTGCGAGGGGATCCACGATGGCGACCTTACCGAGTATCAGCACCGAGACGGCGAGCAGGCCTCCGATCGCGCCGCAGAAGAGACCCTCGATCATGAACGGCCAACGGATGAACCAATTGGTTCCGCCGACCAGGCGCATCACCTCGACCTCGCGGCGGCGCGAGTAGATCGAGAGGCGGATCGTGTTGCCGACCAAGAGCAGCGAAGCGATCACCAAGACGATCGCGATCACGATCAGGAAGATCTTGACGAAGCCGGTCACAGAGCGAATAGGCGCGGCGTCGGCGCGGGAGTCCTTGACATCCTCGATCGCTGCGCTTACCGGTTGGGGATCGCCGTTGGCGTCCTTGGGGGCGAGCGATGCAGCGATCGCCTCCATGTTGTCGAGATCGTCAGGCTTGATCTCGAACGAGCGAGGAAGGGGATTACGGCCTTGCGGCAGGACGTTGACCGGATCGTCGTTTTCGAGGAAGCCGCGCAGCTTGGTCAGCGCCTGGTCCTTGCTGACGAAGGTGGCGGACTCGACGAACTGGGTGTTGCGGATCAGATCACCGAGTGCGGCGACCTCTCCGGTGGTTGCGTCGTCGTAGATGAAGACCCGGAGGGTGACCTGGTCGCGAACCTCTTCGGTCTTGCCGCCGGTGGTCTGGAGGATCGGGATGAGCACTCCGAGCAGCAGGATCGTGACCGCGACCGTGACGATCGCGGCGATGCTCGGAGCGGTGCTCCGACGCAGGGCCCGGAAGCCCTCGCCGAGGAAGAAGGTAAAGCGGTTCACTCGATCCCCATCTCCCGGCCGAAGCGGATGGCGAACTCACGAGTGGACTCGTCGTCGGCGTAGACACCCGCCGACTGGTCGCGCACCACGCGGCCGGAATCGAGTGCGATCACTCGACGACGCATCTTGTCGACCGTATCCCGGTCGTGGGTCACCACGACGACGGTCGTGCCGGTGCGATTGATCCGGTGGAGCAGCTGCATGATCCCCACAGAGGTCTGGGGGTCGAGGTTTCCGGTCGGCTCGTCGGCAAGCAGGAGCGGCGGATGATTGACGAAGGCGCGGGCGATCGAGAGACGCTGCTGCTCTCCTCCGGAGAGTTCGTGGGGGCGGTTCTGCAACTTGTCGGAGAGGCCCACGAGCCGCAGCGCATCGGGCACCTTGGCCTTGATCTCGCTGCGGGAAGCACCGATCACCTGCAGCGCGTAGGCGACGTTGTCGTACACGTTGCGGTCAGGCAGCAGTTTGAAGTCCTGGAAGACGGTTCCGATTCGACGGCGAAGCAGCGGGATCTGCTTTTCGGGAAGGGTGTTGATGTCGCGGCCGGCGATCTCGACCTCGCCCTCGGTCGGCTCGAGCTCACGGATCAGCAGCTTGATCAGGGTCGACTTTCCGCAACCGGTGGGGCCGACCAGGAAGACGAACTCCCCGCGGTCGACGCGGAGGCTTGCGTTGTCGAGAGCGACGTGACCACCCGGATAGATCTTGGTCACCCCATTGAGCTCGATGATCGGCTTTCCGGCCGGACGCTCGGTCAGGTGTTCGGGCCTACGCGTCCTCTGACGCGCTGGGCTGCCCTGGAGGGCGGGATCGGTTTGGTGCATGCGGTTCATCGGTGAGTACTCGTGTGGTTCTTTCTCCGTCGTGGGCGTGGAGTCCTGCCCAAGCACGAACTTGGGCGAAACCGTGCTCTTTCCGAGCGCGGGGGTTTTGCGACCCGGACGACTCGAAGAAACGTTAGCAAACGCTAATGATGGGCCTGCAACTCTACGCCTGAGCAGGCGTGGCCACAGCGATACCCGTGGCTACTTGGGCCGTGCTCCCCAGACCGGCCCGAAGGCACCGAACGAGGATGAGGGTGGAGTGGGAACGACCAACGGCGGGTTCTGCAGTGACTGGTCAGGGCGCGCGCCGGTCAGCCGACCCTGGAAGACCAGGTAGTACTCGACGAAGGCGGAGTCGCTGCGCTCGAAGGCCATCCGCTTCCCGTCGGGCGAGTAGACCGGGGAGCTGTAGTCGAACTGATCCGACTCGGGAGTAGCGATGATGTCGATCGGGCCGCCGCCGATCGGAACCCCGACGATGCTCCGCCGATCGGTGAAGCCGTCGTAGGCGGCGACGATGATGCGCCTGCCATCGGGCGCAACATCGGCGTGGGCGTAGTCGATGTCGAAGCCGCCGTCATTGGTGATCTGGCGCTCGCGGCGCCCGTCGCTGGAGCGGATCGAGTAGACCTCGGTGTCGTAGTCACCCACGTTGGGGTCGATTGTCGCGGTGAAGACGATCCGCTTCCCGTTCGGGGTGAATCTGGTGTCGGACAGCCAGCGGTCGCGGGGCCTGAGGATGGTGCGTCGAGACCTGCCGCTGGTCGCGACCGTCCGGATCTCGTAGCGATCGCGAAGGCCGTCGGGCAAGGCGATCGTGTAGACCAGCTTCCTGCCGGAAGGCGAGAAACCCGGGTCGCACCCCTTCACCACCCTGCGGAACCTGCCACCGCTGGTACGGCCGAGGAAGATCCAGGAGTCCTCATCGGCGGCTCGCCCGCCACAGATGGCGAGCCTCCGGCCGTTCGGCGAAACCGCAAGCGAGGACGGATCGAGTCCTTCCGGACTGACGATCTTCCTGCCCGATCCCGAAGCCTTCGACGAGAAGACACGCTGATCGCCGGAAGCGTCCTCGCTGACGTAGAAGAGCCGGCCGTTTGCGCCCTTGAACTGCGCCTCCGCATCGGACGTAGCTGCGATCGAGGCGATTGACGCGAGGGCGAACAGCGCGAGGATCTGGACGGCTGGTCTCGGAAGGCTTCGATGCATTCATCGATTAAACCCGGATTTCAGGCAGATGTTGCGTCTGCATCCCTCCTGATGGCAGCCACGACGGGTACTCTGTGCGAATGCGCAGGGGGGTCATCACACGACTGGTCGCCGCGACCGCACTCTTGATGGTGGTGATCTCGGTTCCTGCGGCATCGGCCGCCAACCCATGGCGCAAGTCGAAGCCCTGGAACATCTCCCATCAGGGCGGCGAAGGGGAGTTCCCCGGAAACACGCTCTACGCGCTGAAGAAGTCCCTCCGCGCCGGTGCCGACATGCTCGAGTTGGACATCGGGGTGACCAAGGACGGCAGAGTGGTTATGCACCACAACACGACCGTCGACGCGAGGACCAACGGGACAGGCGAGGTCCGCTCCTTCACCTTGAAGCAGATCCAGCGTCTCGACAACGCCTACTGGTTCTCCGACGGGCCAGACGGAATCAGCTACAGCCAAGACAAACCCGTCTCCACCTACAAGTTCCGCGGGATAGCCACCGGCAAGAAGAAGCCACCAAGGGGCTTCAAGGCATCGGACTTCCGGGTTGCGTCGCTGCGGGAGGTTCTGAGGGCCTTCCCGAAGACTCCGATCAACCTGGAGATCAAGGGCAGGACACCGGCCGAGGAGACCTCCGAGTACATCCAGAACGCCCGGGCCCTCGCGAGGGAACTCAAGAACGTGAAGCGCAGGAACATAATCGTCGTCTCGTTCCGACAGGAGGCCGTAGACGAGTTCCACCGGCTCGCACCGAAAGTCCCGATCGCCCCCGGCGTAGAGGGCATGGCAGCGTTCCTGCTCTTCGACGTGCTGCCCGCCCGCGGCACCGTCGCCCTGCAGCCTCCGATCCTCTACGAATACCCGGGCCTCGGCTTGGTCACCGTCTCGAGCACCGAGTACATCGAGAAGGCTCACGCTGCCGGCTACGCATGGCAGAACTGGTTCTCCGATCACGACAGCGACTCGACCGTGGACTGGCAGAAGATGGTCGACCGCTGCAGCGACGGGATCATGACCGCCTATCCGGTTGCGCTCGAGGCGTTCTTGAAGGCCACCCCTTCGCCGAGCGTCTGCTCCGAACGCCCCTGACCGCTCGCGCCGCTCCGCCCCTAGAGGCCGATGATCCCCTTCAGCAGCAGGAAGCCACCGAGTACCAGCAGCGAGACCGCAACCAGCTTCTTGCCGTGCCTCGCGATCGTTTGGTCGATCCAGTTCAGAGCACGCCTGGCCCGACCGGGGGAAACTCGGGTGAGGGCGAGGGGCAGCCAAGCCGGAATCGCGGCAGTCAGGGCGAGCAGTATCTCGAGCACCAAACGCTCCGGGTAGTCGAGACCGGCGTCGGCGATGATCTTCGCCGCAGGCAGGACGAGGGCCAGAGTGGTGAGGTTCGTGGCCATCGAGAAGATGCCGAAGGCGAAGGCCCGACGGTCGCCGACGCTGCGTTGCTTCTTCTGCTTCCGCTTCGAGAGGTGACGGGCTGAACGGCGCTCGATCAGGTAGAGGGTTCCGGCGAGGACGACGAGGAGCGTGCCGAGCGCGACATCGAGCGAGGCGCTCAGAGTGGGCTCGGTGGGCAACGAGATGACCCTCCCGAACAGCGTCGCAAGGGCGATGAAGACGAAGACCGTGAGGAACGCACCAAGCGCGTAACGCGCGGCTACCTTGCGTCCCCGGGTGAGCAGGAAGGTCTGTTCGGTCAGCATCACCGGGCTGACCGCAGAGGCGGCGGCGAAAGGGAGGATCAGTAGGAACGCTGCCAGCAAGAGGGACTACGCCTGCCCGTCGCGGTCTACCCGGTCCCGGATACCCGTACTAGCCGATAGCGACCATGCGCTCGATCGGGAGCCGAGCGCGGGTGGCGAGATCTTCGGGGACCTTGACCTCGTATTTCAGATCGCGCAGCGAGTCCCGGAGCTTGCTCAGGGTGATCATCTTCATGAACGGGCAGACGGCACAAGGGTTGGCCGGGATCAACTTGGCATCGGGGCAGGCCTTCTGGATCGGATGGAGCATCCCGGTCTCGGTCGCGACGATGAATGTGCCCGTGGGGTTCGCCTTGACGTGGTCGATCATCCCGCTGGTCGAGACCATGTGGACGCCCTCCTCGCGGATGTCGCCGGCGGCGACGTGCTCGAGCACCTGGGTGGTGCAATCGCACTCGGGGTGGATGAGGAAGTCTGCCTCGGGGTTCTCTGCGCGCATCTGCTCGATGTCCTCGGGGCGGATGGCGGCATGCACGTGGCACTCGCCGGGCCAGACGTGGAAGCGCTCGCGCCGTTCGGGGTCGTCCATCAAGCCAGTCTCGCGCTCCACATAAGTCCCGAGCCACATGTCGGGGCCGAAGAGGATCTCGGTCTCGGGGCCGTGCTCTTTCCAGACGTGCTCCACGACCTTCACCGCGTTCGATGATGTACAGCAGTAGTCGGTCTCGGCCTTGACCTCGGCCGAGGTGTTGACGTACATCACGACCTGCGCCCCCGGGTGCTTCGCCTTCCACTCGCGGAGTTGGTCGGCGGTGATCGTGTCGGAAAGCGAGCAGCCAGCGCGCTCATCGGGGATCAGCACCGTCTTGTCGGGCGATAGGACCGATGCTGTCTCGGCCATGAAGTGCACGCCGCAGAATGCGATCACATCGGCGTCTGTCTCGGCGGCTTTGCGTGAGAGGCCCAGAGAATCACCCACGAAGTCAGCCACATCCTGGACCTCGGGAATCTCGTAGTTGTGGGCGAGGATGACGGCGTTTCGCTCCTCGGCAAGGGCGCGGATCTCGGAGTCGAGCGCCTTTTCATCGTCAGCCGAAAGGCGGGCAGGGTCTTCGCCCAGGGCCGGTGCCATGGGAAGTTCGATGGTTGGAAGCTTCTCGACGGGCATCTCCCGACTTCCTTTCCGTGATTCCTATGTTCGCTTCCCCGGCTTTTCCTCCCTAGTGATCTGGGAGCAGCCTCTGGGACTTGCGAATGACTTTACCTGCCCAATTCTACTCGCTCGGGGAGTCCGACTCTTCCGGGGATTCCTGACCGGCATTGGATTTGTCGGAAGGCTCCACTTCGGAGATTTCCACCAGCAGGCTCAAATCCAGGGCTGGAGCCGAGTGGGTCAGGGTGCCGATCGATATCTCGTCCACTCCGGTGGCCGCAACGGCTGCGACGGTAGAGAGGTTGACCCCGCCAGAGGCCTCCAGTTCCACGCCCTCCTCCCCCGCCGTCTCGCGGGCAAGCGCAACCGACGCAGCGAGCACCTCAGGGTCCATGTTGTCGAGCAAGAGCCGCCTGGCGCCAGCCTCGATAGCCTCGCGGATCTCGTCGTCGTCTCTCACCTCGACCTCCACCGCCTTGCCGGGCTGGGCAGCGATTGCCTGCTCGACCGCCTTGCCGATGCCACCGGCTATGGCTGCGTGGTTTTCCTTGATCAGGACCTCGTCGTAGAGACCCATGCGATGGTTTCGCCCCCCGGCAGATGCGACGGCTGCCTTCTCGAGCGCTCGCAGGCCCGGCGTGGTCTTGCGGGTGTCGAGGATTCCGGGTAACTCACCGTTCGGCCCCGTCACTCCCTCGATCGCCTTGAGGTAGATCGCGGTGAGAGTGGCGACGCCCGAGAGGTGACAGAGCAGGTTGAGCGCCACCCGTTCGCCGGCGAGGATCGCTCGGGCCGGGCCGTCGACCAGCGCCACATCGATCGGTGCCTCATGCTGCCATGGGCCTTCGGGGGCGAGGCGCTCGAAGCTCTCGGCTCCGGCGAGCAGGAATGCCTTCTCGGCGGCGTCGAATCCGTAGATCGAGCCGGGCTCTTTCAGCACTATGCGGCCGTGGGCTCGCGCATCTTCCGGCACGGTGGCCTCGGCGGTGATATCGCCGTCGCCCAGGTCCTCGGCGAGTGCTGCTTCTACGAGGTCATGCAGGGCTTCTTCCTCAGGCGTCTGATCGTTCATCACCGGAGAGGTTACGGTCCGTGAGATGTGAAAGGGTTTCTCCCATGGGAGAACGCGCAATCGCTTGGGGCACGCTCGAGAGTCCGTACGGAACGCTCGTCGTGGCAGCCAGCGAAAAGGGCTTGCTGCGGGTGACCATGCCCGGGGAGGAGCCAGACGTGGCGCTGGAGGAGATCGCAGTGCTCGCAGCCGATGCCAGCGAGGAGCCGGTGCTGGTGGCCGAGCCGATCCGCCAGCTCGAGGCTTACTTCGAGCAACAGCTGACCGAGTTCACCCTGGAAATCGACTGGGCGCTTGCCGGCAACGGCTTTGGCGCGGAGGTGCTGAAGGCCTGCGCGGAGATCCCTTACGGCGAGACCCGCACTTACTCACAGATTGCCGAAGCAGCCGGAAAGCCAAATGCGCAGCGAGCCGCGGGCACGGCGCTCGGCGGAAACCCGCTGGCACCGGTGGTGCCGTGCCACCGAGTGATCCTCGCAAGCGGCAAGCTCGGCAACTACGGCGGCGGCGAGCCACTCAAGCGCGAGCTTCTCCACATGGAGGGCGCGCTCGGGCCCAAGGCGTTGGTCAAGGTCGAGCAGGCCACCCCGGCTGGCGGGGCAGACTCCTCACCCGGGCCCGATCAGGCCCGGGCTGCCTGAATAACTCCGATCAGCCGGTAACCGAATCGGGCACCGCGACGGTGATCGTGCGGGCCTTGCCGCCGACCTGCTTGGCGGTGACCCGGATCTTCGCTCCGCTGCGACCAGATAGCTCCGAGATCAGCGCGCTGGTGTAGGCGAGGGTGACCGTCTTCTTCTTGCCGGCCTTGACCTTCACGGTCTTGCCCTGCAGCTTGCCCGAGCCGCCCTTCAGCTTGCCCGAGAGCTTGACCCGGCAGGCCGAGGCACCACCGCAGCCGACCTTGACCCGGAGCGAGGTCGAGCCGGCATTCCCGGACTTCTTGAGGGTCGGCTTCTTCTTGCCCGAGGGAGGCGGGGACGAGCAGCCTTCGAGCCCGCTGGTGCCGATCTCGGTCGAGTAGATGTCCCAGTAGGTCCGGGTGGCTGCATCTTCCCCGACAGTTGTGACCCGGAAGCACCCCGAATGACGATCGAAGGCGACCTGTGGGCGCTGAGCGCCGAGGACATCACCCGAGACCCAGCCCGGAGTGCCTACCGGCTGGGCAGAGCTGTCGAGCCAGAGTGCGGCGATCTCGTTGGTCTCATTGTCGTTATTACCAGCGTGGGTGACGATCACATAGCCTGATTCGAACTCGTTCGCCTCGATTCGTATGCGATAGCGACCCGAAGCCGCACTGGAGGGCATAGGTTGGGCGACCGGATCTCCTACGGAGGCTCCGGTGGCGGCGTTGAACAGCTGTACCAAGACGGGTGCGCTGGTCGCCTCATCGTCGGCCCATGCGACCGCATAGCGGTTGGAGGACTTGCTGTAGGTGATCGAGCCGTTACTTATCTCCTGATCGGTTCCGCTCGAGATCATCTGCGGGGTGCCGATCGGCTCACCATTGGCGTTCAAACGGAGGAAGTAGGGACGCCCATCGCTCCCGGCCTGGAGAAGACCTTTGAACATCACGCCGAAGCCGTCCTGCTTTGACGAGTAGGCAACTTGCAGCGAGTGGTAGTCCGTCCAGACGAAGTCGGAGGCGTTGGTCACCAGCTCGATCGGAGCGGCACCCACCGGCGCTCCGGTCGTGGGATTGACGAAGCGCCCCTGAGGCGCGTCGTCGTCGGTGTTTCCGTAATCGCCCCAGGCCACGAAGAACTGCTGCTTGGCCGAGTCCCAGGCGATGTCGGGGTTGGAGCAGCAGCTGACGCCGGGCGCAGCGGAGATCACCTGAGCTGAGCCCGAAAGAGCACCGTTGGCACTGAGCAGCTGGGCCTTGTACTCGGCGATGTCGTAGTCGTAATAGACGACCATCCAGCCGCCGGTCTTGGGGTTGTAGGCACCTACGGGAGTCGTGAAGGTGCTGGTGACATCGGGGCCTGTCGCCAGATCGACGAGGGCACCTACCGTAGCGCCGCTGGGTGTCCATACGCCGGCGCTGTACTTCGGTGTCCCGTCATCCTGTCGAAACGCGACCAGCTGATTGCCGTTGGTGGGATTGACCGCGACCGACTGCCACTGTCCCGCCTGAGAATCACTCGTCCGCCCCGGAGACCAGTTGGTCAGGTTTACCGATACAGCCGAGGCCACGGAAGGAACGGCGAAGAAGGCGGCGATCACGGTCGAGGCGAGGAGCAGCTTGATGCGGTTCAAGGGGGGTTCCTTTCAGTGGGGACGAGAGCGTACTGAAAGGTACAGGTTGGGCCAGACCTCCGCAGCAGCGCTTCAGGCCGCAGCCTGATTGAGGTACTCGCGGATGAAGCCGTCGAGATCGCCATCGAGCACCCGCTCGGCATCTCCCATCTCGAAACCGGTGCGGTGGTCTTTCACCCGCTGGTCGGGGTGGAGAAAGTAAGAGCGGATCTGCGATCCCCACTCGGCTGATTTGACCTCTCCCCTCTCTTTGGCCAACTCCTCGGCCCGCTCCATCTCCGATCGCTCGAGCAGGCGTGCGGCGAGCAACTGCATCGCGACCGCCTTGTTCTGGGTCTGGGAGCGCTCGTTCTGGCACTGCACGACGATTCCCGTAGGTTCGTGGGTGATCCGCACGGCCGAGTCGGTCTTGTTCACATGCTGGCCACCGGCACCGGAGGCGCGATAGGTATCGATACGCAACTCGGACTCGTCGATCTCCACCTCGACCTCGCCTTCCACCAGCGGTGCCACATCCACCTGGGCGAACGAGGTGTGGCGGCGGCCGGAGGAGTCGAAGGGCGATATACGCACCAGGCGGTGAACCCCGCGCTCGGCGGCGAAGAGGCCGTAGGCGTTCTCGCCGCGAACGATGAAGGTGGCGGACTTCAGGCCAGCCTCCTCGCCGGGGGAGGCCTCCTTCATCTCGACCTTGAAGCCGCGACGCTCGGCCCAACGCAGGTACATCCGCAGCAGGATCTCGTTCCAGTCCTGGGAATCAGTGCCGCCGGCGCCGGCGTTGACGGTGACCACCGCATCGCCGGAGTCGTAGGTGCCGCTGAACAGGCGCTCCTCCTCGAGGGCCTCCAACCGAGATTCGATCGATGCGACCTGTTCTGTCAGCTCTGCGGCCATGCCCTCGTCTTCTGCGGCCATCTCGGCCAGGTCCGCGAGGTCTGCCACATCGGATTCGAGCGAGCGGAAGGCATCGAGGCGACGCTTGACCCGTGAGTGCTCCTCGGAGACGGAGGCGGCGTGAGCCTGGTCGTCCCAGAAGCCCGGCTTGCCCATCTCGGCTTCGAGTTCGTCTGCGGTGGCGCTCAGTGAATCCGGGTCAAAGGTAGTCCGAGAGCAGGGACATCTGCTCGCGGATTTCGGCGAGTCGGGCGGCGCTCACGGCCTGATCTGGTCCCGGCTGTGCCATGAGACGAGGATAGGTGAGGGTGCGGTCTCGAGGTCGGTGGCTCAGGCGCCGTGGCACTTCTTGAACTTCTTGCCCGAGCCGCACCAGCAGGGATCGTTGCGGCCGACGTCTGCGTGCTCGCCTTTGACCACCGTTCCCTGCGTGCCCGGTCCGACACCGGCAACCGCGGGTTCCTCTGCAGCGACCGCTGCCAGATCCGCTTCGGCGGCGCTGCCAAGTTGCGTAGCGGCGGCCGCGTCGGCCAGAGCGGAGGGCTGATCGATCGTCCCGCCGGAGTACTGGACGGCCGCCGGCGCGGCTGGCCTCAACTCGGCTGTAGCCTGCGGGGCGACCTCGACCTCGACGTGGAAGATCGTGCGGGCGAACTCCTCCCAGATACCCGCCATCAGCTCCTCGAACATCGTGAAGCCCTCGTTCTTGTAGGCGACCAGCGGGTCCATCTGAGCGAAGCCGCGGAGGTGGATTCCCTCGCGCAGGTAGTCCATTTCGTAGAGGTGCTCACGCCATCGGTTGTCGATCACCTGCAAGAGCACCGCGCGCTCGAGCTCGCGCATCAGCTCACCGCCGAGTTCCTGCTCCCGGCGGTCGTAGGCCGCGAGGGCGTCGGCGGCGAGGCGATCCCTCATCCCCTCGCGGTCGGTCGACTCCGGTGAGTTGCCAGCGATCTCCACCTCGTTGGGCCAGAGCAAACGGGTCTGGGTTTGGAGCTCGGAGAGATCCCACTCGGCGAGATCGTCACCCGGTGTGTAGGTCTCGACCATCCTGCCTACCGTCTCCACGAGCTCTTCACGCGACGTACCCGACATGTCCTTGCCTTCGAGGATCTCCCGGCGGTAGCGGTAGACGACGCGCCGCTGCTCGTTCATCACGTCGTCGTACTCGAG
>CAIUSP010000058.1 GCA_903901855.1 uncultured bacterium
ATGCCGGACTCCAGACCGAACCTCGACAGAATCCTGCTCGATCTTCATCCTTCCGCCACGGCCGTGCCCGAGTTGGCGCCGTGCCATATCGCGATCTATCGCCTCGCGGTCCAGCTCCAGGCCAGCAGGAAGCCCCTCGACGAGGGCGACGAGGCCGGGGCCGTGTGATTCACCTGCGGTTCGGAAGCCGAATTCCATGGCTCCAGCCTAGAGCGCGGCCGCCCCCTAGGCAGGGCAAGGGCTTGCGCGGGTCGGAACACCGGGGGCACGCCTATCTTTACCCGATGGCGGCGAGACGACTGATGATCCTCTTGATCGCGCTGATCGCTGTCTCGATGGCCATCACGGTGATCTCACAGCCCCTTCGCAACAGCCTCCGCTCCCAGACGACTACGACTTCGACCTCTCCGCCTCGGGAGGGATTGCGGCCGACCAACCGAGACCGCCCTGAGCGGGCAGTGCTAAGCAAGCCGATGAGCGCCACCTTCGGCCCTGGGGCGAACGGACGGGTGTCGCTCGAGACCGGAGATCGGTTGACGCTCGTCGTCGAGGTCGACAGGCCGTCCGAGGTCTCGATCCGTGGACTGGGGCTCACGGCGTTCGCGGATCCCTATGCGCCGGCCCGCTTCGACATCTTGCCCAGAGATCCAGGGCGATTTCCGGTCAACACCTACCCGGGTGGGAGAGCTGGCGTAATCGAGGTGTCACGAGCAACCCGGCCGGAAAACCCGTGAGCGGGGTCTGGCGGTAGATTTCGGGTTGCTCCGATCTTGCCGGCGGAGCAGGAACGGAGAGGAGAGACCCCGCTTGACGCAAGCCGTGGAGACGCTCGGTGCCGTAGCAGCCGAGGACTTGGACGCACCAGTGATCCAAGCGCGATCCACGCGCGAGCTCTTCTGGCGTAGATTCAAGGACGACAGGCTGGCCCTCGGGGCGCTCATCTATCTCGGCCTACTCGTCCTCCTCGCGATCCTCGCCCCCGTGCTGGTCGACCTGCTCGGAGTCCCCCCTCCGAACGAGCGGGACATCGAATCGCTCGATGCATTCGGCCTGCCTACCGGGCCGAGTCCCGACCACTGGTTGGGAGTGGATCAGCTCGGCCGCGATGTTTTGAGCCGGATCCTCTACGGAGCGCGAATCTCTCTGCTGGTGGCCTTCAGCGCGACCGCAATAGCCAGCCTGATCGGAGTCATCGCGGGCCTGCTCTCAGGGTACTTCCGGGGCTGGACTGACACGATCATCTCGCGCGGAGTGGATGTCCTGCTGGCGATTCCCTATCTGCTCCTGGCAACCGGACTGGCCGCAGCCTGCTCGTTCGGCAACGGTTGCCTCGGCGGACTCCTGAAACCAGGGCTCGCGGTCGTCATATTCGTGATCGCCGTGACGAGCTGGACCTATCTCGCCCGCATCGTCCGGGGGCAAACACTGTCACTGCGTGAGAAGGAGTTCGTGGATGCAGCTCGATCGGTCGGCGCGTCGAACCGACGGATCATCTTCCGCGAGATGCTCCCCAACCTGACCGCACCGATCATCGTCTACTCGACGATCCTGATCCCTTCGGTAATCCTCTACGAGGCAGCGCTCTCGTTCCTCGGCGTCGGCATCCAGCCGCCCGCAGCGAGCTGGGGACAGATGATCTCCGATGCCACCGACATCTTCGATGCGGCATGGTGGTATCTGCTCTTCCCCGGACTCGCGCTCGTCTCGACGGTCCTCGCCTTCAATCTCGTAGGTGACGCTCTGCAAGACGCGCTACAACCGAAAGCGAGACGGAATCGCTCATGGCTTCCAGGACAGTCAAAGAAGGATGAAATCGAAAAGGAGGAATCACAATGAAGAGGAATAAGGCACTCGCAGTCGGAGTGGCTTCCCTCTCGATCGTCGCGATGCTCGCGCTTGCGAGCTGCGGTGGATCGAGTGGAACGGCCACGACCGATTTCCCGCTCCCCACGGAGGCCCCGAGTGACGCCCAGAAGGGCGGAACCATCGAGGTACTTTCAGGGTCAGACATCGACTACATGGATCCGGGGGCGAGCTACTACCAGTTCACCTTCATGATCCATTACGCGATGTTCAGGCCGCTGCTGTCCTGGCCTCCCGGAGAGACCAAGACTCCCCAGCCGGACCTGGCAGCCGAACAGCCGACCATCAGCGATGACGGCAAGACGGTCACCTTCAAGATCCGGGAAGGCGTGAAGTTCGCTCCACCGGTCGATCGTGATGTGACCTCGGCGGACGTCAAGTACGCGATCGAGCGAGGGCTGATGCCGGGCGTCGCCAACGGCTACATCGGTGCGTACATGGACGGTCTGGACGGCTTCGACGCGGCGATCGAGTCCGTCGAAAGCGACCCTACGGTCGCACCCGATATTTCGGGAATCAAGACGCCAGACGATCAGACGATCGTCTTCGAGTTGACCGATACGACCTCGGCGACACTCATCCAGGCACTCTCGCTTCCGGTCAGCGCACCGGTACCCGAGGAGTACGCCAAGCAGTACGACTCAGAGAGCCCCTCGACCTACGGCGACCATGTCGCGGCAACGGGTCCGTACATGGTCGAAAACGATGCAAAGGGAGCTTTGACCGGCTACGAGCCCGGCAAGGAGATCCGCTTGGTTCGTAATCCCAATTGGGACTCCTCCAGCGACGCTCGCCCCGCCTATGCAGACCGGATAACGGTCAAGGAGGGGTATGCGGACTCCGCCTCTGCATCGAGGCAGATCCTGACTGGCGAGGGCCAGGTCAACGGTGATTTCGGACCACCGCCCTCGGTCCTTCGCGAAGCGGCAACCAGGTACAAGGAGCAGCTCTCACTGCCGACGAGCGGTGGCAGCAGGTACGTCTCGCTCAATACGCAGCTGGCACCGCTGGACGACCTCAATGTCCGTAAAGCAGTGCTCGCGGCGACCAACCGTGAGGCCCTGCGCCTGACGGCGGGCGGAGAAGCGGCTGGCGCGATCGCCAACCACTTCATCCCGCCTGACATCCCGGGATTCGAGGAGGCCGGTGGCTTCGACGGCACTGGAGCCGATTTCCTCGAGAAGCCTGCCGGGGATCTGGCGCTCGCTGCCGAGTACATGAAGAAGGCTGGCTACAAGTCGGGCAAGTACGACGGCAACGACGAGCTCCTGATGGTCGGAGACGACAGCGCCAGCAGCCGGCAGATCGGCGAGATCATGCTCGATACGTTCCAGAAGCTGGGATTCAAGGTCAACTACCGGCCTGTATCTCAGGAGATCATGTACACGAAGTTCTGCGGTACCCCAGCTGCCAAGGTCGCCATCTGCGCGACGACCGGTTGGCTGAAGGACTTCAATGACGCCGAGTCGCTGCTGGATCCGACGTTCAACGGGAACAACATCCTCCCGTCCAACAACGTCAACTGGCCTCAGCTCGACGTCGAGTCGATCAACGATGCAATGGCCAAGGCAGCGTTGTTGACCGATCAGGACGAGCGCACCAAGGCCTGGGCGGATATCGACCGGCAGATCACCGCGCAGGCTCCGGCCTTGCCGTGGATCTGGGACAACTCACCGGTCATCTGGTCGGAGAACGTTGCACCGGTGATCAACCTGTTCAACGCCACGGCCGACCTCTCCTACACCTCACTGAAGAAGTAGGGGACGACGCACCACGAGATCGAAGAAGCGGCAAGGAGCGTCTCGCGATGATCGATCGCGAGACGCTCCGGGCTGCTGCCCGCCGGGACTGAGAAGGGAGCCGGAGAATGCTCGAGTACATACTGCGGCGTGTTCTCTGGGGCGTCGCGATGCTCTTCCTGGTGAGCGGGGTGATCTTCGTAATCTTCTATCTGCTGCCCTCGGCCGATCCCGCAACGCTGAGAGCAGGAAGACAGGCATCACCTGACCAGATCGAGCGAATCCGCGAGAGCCTCGGTCTGGATCGGCCTGTGTTCATCCAATACGTGGACTACATGAAGCAGATCTTCTTCCACTTCGACTTCGGCTACAGCTACCAGTACGAGACCTCGGTCTCCTCTCTGATCTTCGACAGGTTGGGACCGACCGCTTCGCTCACTTTCGGGGCTGCGATCCTCTGGCTGCTCATGGGGATACCGATCGGGATCATCTCCGCAGTGCGCGCTCGGTCCCTGCTCGACCGGTCCACCATGGTCATCTCGCTTGCGCTCATATCCGCGCCCGTGTTCTGGCTGGGCCTGATATCCCTCTACCTGTTCGCAGACGACATAGGCCTGATCCCGATCCTTCCCGGCGCCGGCAGCTACGAGCCTCTCAGCGCAGGACCGATTGCCTGGGCGGGGCCTTTGATCCTTCCTTGGACGGTGCTCGCGGCGGCCTCCGCCGCTGTCTACGCCCGGTACCTGCGCTCGGACATGATCGATGTGATGGGCGAGGACTACATCCGAACCGCCAGGGCGAAAGGCCTGCCGGAGAGGAAGGTGGTCATGAAACACGGGGTACGCAGCGCAATAACTCCGGTCATCACCCTCCTCGGTCTGGATATCGGAGTCCTTCTGGCCGGTAACGCGATCCTCACCGAGTCCGTCTTCAACATCCCGGGGGTCGGGCGCCTCGTCCTCGATGCCATCGACAAGGCCGACCTTCCACTGATCCAGGGAGTGACGCTCTTCGGGGCGTTCTTCATCGTGATCTTCAATCTGGTGGTCGACATCGCTTACGCATACCTCGACCCGAGGGTCAGGTACGACGACCTGTGAGCCTGCTCGAGGTAGACAACCTCCGAGTGGCGTTCGACACCGAGGATGGTCGCGTCCAGGCGGTCGACGGCATCTCCTTCTCGGTGGAGAAGGGGAAGACCCTCGGCATCGTCGGCGAGTCGGGCTGTGGGAAGAGTGTGGCCTCACTCACCATGCTCGGCCTCACCAGGTCGATGAATTCGAGGATCGAAGGAAGGGTCGAGTTCGAGGGTCGTGACCTGCTCTCGATCCCCGAGACCGACCTCGAGGCGATCCGCGGCAACGAGGTGTCGATGATCTTCCAGGATCCACTCTCATCGCTCCACCCCTTCTTCAAGATCGGGCATCAGCTCTCGGAGGCGGTGCTCACTCATCGTGATGTGAGCAAGGGAGAAGCGGCCAAACTGGCGGTAGAGATGTTGGACCTGGTCGGAATACCGAACGCCGAGGCCCGCTCTCACAGCTACCCGCACGAGTTTTCAGGAGGTATGCGCCAGCGCGTGATGATCGCCATGGCCCTGATCAACGATCCGAAGCTGCTGATCGCCGATGAGCCCACGACTGCGCTCGATGTCACCACGCAGGCCCAGATCCTCGGACTCATCGACGACCTCCAGGAAGAGCTGGGTATGTCGATGATCCTGATCACCCACGATCTCGGTGTGGTCGCCCAGAACGCTGACGAGATCGCCGTGATGTACGCCGGACAGATAGTCGAGCGCTCGTCGGTCGAAGAGCTCTTCTTCTCTCCGCAGCATCCCTACACCTGGGGTCTGCTCGGTTCGATCCCGAGGATCGATCGCTCATCCGAAGAGCCACTCATACCCGTTACAGGGCAACCTCCGAGCCTGATCCATCCCCCGGGCGGGTGTCGCTTCCACCCGAGGTGTCCGTATGTGCAGGAGGCGTGCAGCACGGAGCAACCATCTCTGGAAACGACCGGTGGAGGTGGAACCCATCACTCGGCTTGTCTCCTCTCGGAGACGGAGCGGAAGGCACTCTGGGCCTCGCTGGAGAAGTCGCCTGACCCGGCGTCAGCGATAGCGGCCGCCGAACTGAAGGTGGCGCGGAGATGAGCTCGAGCGAAACCGCCCTGCTGGAGATCAAACACCTCGTCAAACACTTCCCCCTGACCAAGGGGATCCTCTTCCGCAAACAGGTCGGAGCGGTACAAGCTGTCGACGACCTCAGCCTGAGCGTCGCCGAGGGTGAGACCGTCGGCCTGGTCGGAGAGACGGGCTGCGGCAAGAGCACGGTGGCGCGGATGCTGGTTCGCCTCCTGGACCCAACCTCCGGTGAGATCCGCTTCGATGGAGACGACCTGGCAAGCGCGAAGGGCGGCGACTTGAACACGCTTCGGCGTGAGATACAGATCGTCTTCCAGGACCCCTACTCGGCGCTCAACCCTCGAAAGACGGTCGGCGCGATCATCGCTGATCCACTGGTCATCCACGGGATCGGCAAGGAAGGAGACGACCGGAAGAGGATGGTTCAGGAACTGATGGAGCAGGTCGGGTTGAGTCCCGAGCACTACAACCGTCTCCCCCATGAGTTCTCGGGTGGCCAACGCCAGAGGATCGGAATCGCCCGAGCTCTTGCCCTGCGACCGAAACTGATCGTGCTCGACGAACCGGTTTCGGCGCTGGATGTTTCGATCCAAGCACAGGTGGTGAACCTGCTCTCGGACCTGCAGAAAGAGAGAGACCTCAGCTATCTGTTCGTCGCCCACGACCTCAGCGTGGTCAGGCACGTCTCGGACCGGATAGCGGTCATGTACCTGGGCAAGATCGTCGAGGTCGCACCTGCGGAGGAGATCTTCGAGAAGCCCATCCACCCCTACACACTGGCCCTCTACTCGGCTGTGCCGAAGCCTGATCCGAGCGAACGAACGGAGAAGCCCATCCGGCTCGAAGGCGATCTTCCGAGCCCTACCGACCCACCCTCAGGTTGCCGATTCAGGACTCGATGCCCGTGGGCGACCGACATCTGCACCAAGGCCGAACCGCCACTGGTCGATTACGGAGGAGGCCACCTCGCTGCGTGTCACCACCCGCGAAACGTCAGCCGCGTGGATCTCGAAAGCGCACAGATTGCACCGGCCAGTCCGATCACCGCCTCGGATCAGATGCCGGCGGTTGAGTGATTCCCGACGACGGACCGACGCACGCCCACTCAGTCGGCTGAGGCAGCCTCACGCATAACATCGAGAGGCGGTTCGACACCGGTCCAGAGCCTGAAAGAGTCCGCGCCCTGCCTGACCAGTGACTCGAGGCCACCGACCGCCGTCGCACCTGCCAGTGCGGCTTCGGCCACCAGTCGCGTCTCGACCCCCGAATAGACGAGGTCGAGCACGACACATCCGGAGATGGCGGCGCGCGTGATGGGGAGGACGTCGAATGGATCGTCATCGCGCCCCGGCATGCCCACAGCCGTGCAGTTGACGATCAGGTCGAAGCCACCCAGTTCAGCTTCCTCGGACGACACGCTGACCGGAGCAGGGCCATCTACCTCCAGCGTCGCCACCAGTTCGTCCGCGCGCTCTGGGCTCCTGTTCCACACGGAAACCTCCGAACCCGCTCCCGAGAGGACCCAGACGGCGGCCCGTGAGACGCCCCCGGCCCCGAGCACCAGGGTGCGCCCGGAACGTACCGACCCAGGGGTCGCCTCCAGGACGCCGGTCGCATCTGTGTTCTCGGCCCTGATCGACCCTTGGTCGAAGATCAGCGTATTGCTCGCGCCTATGGCGGCTGTGGCGGCCGAAACCTCATCAGCCACCTCCAGTGCCAGCGACTTGTGAGGGATCGTCACGTTGACCCCGACGTACCCCTCCTCGGGCAGAGAGGCAATGCGCTGAGGGAACTCCGCCGCCGACACCTCGATCGCGTCGTAGATCCACTCTTCGCTCATCCCGAGCGCCTCGAGCGCGGCGTTCTGCATCGCCGGTGAACGCGAGTGCGAGACCGGCTCCCCCACTACGGCGAGACGCTTCACTGGGAGCCTCCGCACTTGCTCGGAGCCTGTCCCCCTGCTGCCTCGCGGGCCGCGTTGTACTCAGCGACCAGACGATTGAACTCGTCCGCGCTCGCGGTGAATGAGTGAGTGCCACAGCCGTCCGGATCGACGACGTAGTAGAGGTAGTCGACTTTTGCCGGTTTCGCGGCCGCTTGCATCGAGGCGAGGCCGGGATTGCCGATCGGAGTGGGAGGAAGTCCGGCGTTCAGCCGCGTGTTGTAGGGCGTGTCCGTCTCGAGTTGATCAGAGGTGAGAGGGTCCGTGTAGTTGTCGTACTCGTAGCGGGTCGTTGCATCGATCCCCAGCGGTTCGCCGATACGCAGCCGGTTGTAGATGACCGCCGCCACCAGAGCGCGTTCCTTCGGCACGACGACCTCGCGGTCGATCATCGACGCGATTATCAGGATGTCGTACGGGGTCAGATTCTTCTTCTTGGCGTAGGTCAGATCGACCTCAGCCAAGTTCTGACGGAATGCATCGAGCTGCTGGAAGACCAGATCATCGACGCTCGCACCTGGCTCCAACTCGTAGGTGGCCGGGAACAAGAACCCCTCGAGGCTCGGCGGATCCTCTGCCCCGTACTTGCCGGGATCGAAGCCCTTGAAGGACTCAGTCGCGGCCAAGTAGTCACCTTGGATGCCGACATCGGACACGATCGGGGCAACCTGGGATCGCGGCAGCCCCTCGGGGATCGTGAGGGTGATCAGTCCGTCTGCAGACTCGCCCGTGAGCCGATCGATGGCCGTGCCGTAGCTCATCGCCGAAGCCATCAGGTACCTGCCCGGCAAGATCGACCCGCTCTCGCCAGAGAGCCGCAGCCTCAACTGGAACAGTGACCCGCTCGAGATCACTCCCTCGTCCGAGAGGATCTGGGCAACCTGAGATGCGTTTGCGCCCTCAGGCACAGTGACGACGACCCTCCCCTCCCCCTTGCCGTCGCCTGCAAACGGCTGGAAGAGCGCGACCACGAACCAGATCAGGAGGACGCCTGCGAACAGGATCAGGCCGGCCAGGACCCTCCGGCGAGCGAATGCACCACGGCTGGGCTGCGGAGGAGCGGGCCTACGACGGGGAGTACCGGGAGGACCGCCTCCGCGTGGAACTCGATTGCCGCTGCCAGAGGCACGAGATGCTGGAGCCGGACGCGCCGACCGCTTTTGCGGCCTGGCCCCCCGGGTGCCTTCCGGCCGGGGAGGCTTCGATGGCCTCCCGCCGGAAGGACTCCGCCTGCCCGGAGGCCGGTCCCCTGGCTCGCGCGGTGGGCGCTCAGACGAGACCATCACCCACTACTCGCTCTCGACGCCAGCCAGCCTTCGAGCAGGTGTGCAGCGGCAAGCGAATCACGATCCGAGGTGGCGCCCTCCCGTCCACTCCGATCGGCCATGGCGGTGGTCAGACGCTCGTCGTACACCTCGATCGGAACTTCGAGGTGTCGCTCGAGATCCTGGGAGAACGCCCGAGCAATAGCTGCCTGCTCACCCTCTTCTCCAGAGAGATTCCTCGGCAGCCCGACGACCACCAACTCCACGCCGTGCTCCGCTACGAGGCCTTCGACCATGGACACATCGGGCGAGATGGCCGCGAGGGGGGTCACCAAGACTCCGGTCGGGTCGCTGATCGCGCAGCCACACCTGATGGTGCCGTGGTCGAGGGCGAGAACTCGCACCCCTTGAGTCTTCCACCTCCCGGGGCGTGTCGCCTGCAGGTATGGATCGGTCATGAGAGCTTCTGCTCGATGGCCGAACGGGCTGCAGCCAGAGCATCCGGCACTCCTTCGGGGGATCTGCCTCCAGCCTGGGCAGCGTTGTCACGCCCCCCGCCGCCCCCGCCTATGAAGCCAGCGCAGTCACCGATCAACTCCTTGGCCGACAGGCCGGCCGAGATGGCCGCCTCCCCGAAGACTGCCGCAAGTGAGGCCTTCTCGCCGTCGGCTCCACCGAGGACCACCGCGGCATCTCCGGCCTTCTGGCGTATGCGATCAGCCAGATCGAGCAACTCCTTCGGATTACCGTCCGCCTCTGCGATCACGACCGGGGTTCCGCCGATCCGCTCGGCCCCCTCTGCCAAGGAATCAGCGACCTCACCGGCTCGTTCGGAGTTCGCGCTCTCAGCCTGCTTCTCGAATTCAGCGAGACGATCGGCCGCCCTCTTTGCGGAGCCGACGAGATCGTTTCCGCTACCGCCGAGGAGATCCCTCGCGCGCTCCATCTCCTCGCTCCGCTCTCGGTACCAGTCGACCGCAGCAGGACCGGTGAAGGCTTCGATCCTCCGCACATTCGCCGCAGAGGAAGATTCGGACGAGATCTTGAAGACCGCGATCTCTGCGGTATTGGCGACGTGAGTACCTCCGCAGAGCTCACGGGATACGCCTTCCACTTCGACCACGCGAACCCAGTCTCCGTACTTCTCACCGAACAGCGCCATCGCACCCAGTTCCTCCGCTGCCGAACGTGACATCTGGAGGGCGCGGACCGGCAGACTGTCGCTGATCCAGCCAGTGACTCGTTCTTCGATTGCGGCTACATCCTCCTCACTGAGCGCCTGGGAGTGGGTGAAGTCGAAACGCAGCTTGTCGGGTCTCACCGACGAGCCTGCCTGACGAACGTGATCACCGAGTCGTTCCCTGAGCGCAGCATGCAGAAGGTGGGTCGCCGTGTGATTGCGCATCGTTGCGTGACGGGTCGGTCTCGCCACCTCTACCTCGACCCGCATCCCCGACTCGAGACCTGCGCCCCGACTCAGTTCGACGCTCAAGGCCTGGTCGTCGCCCAACCGGTAGACGTCGTGGACGATCGCCTCACCCCCGTTCCACCTCACTACCCCCGAGTCGGCCACCTGACCGCCTCCCTCCGCGTAGAAGGGGCTCTGTTCGAGCTTGAGGAGGTGCCGGTCATCATCCGCTTCAGCTGCGGTGATGCTGGTCTCACCCTTCAGTCGTTCGTAACCGACGAACTCGGTAGGGGCGGCTACGAGAGCGAAGTCCTGGACTCGCCCGTGATGGTCCTCGGACCCGTGGGCCGTGGCTGTACCCATCCGTGCTCGCGCCCGCTGCTCGTCCATCAACTCCTCGAATCCCTGATCATCCACCGACAACCCGTCATCGGCCAGCAGCTCCTTGGTCAGGTCGTAGGGAAACCCGTAGGTGTCGTGGAGCAGGAAGGCGTCAGAAGCATCGACCCACGAGGTGTTCGATTCTTTTGCCCGCTCGGCCATCTCCGCGAGTATCTGACTACCGCGATCCAGCGTCTTGCCGAATGCCTCCTCCTCATCCGCTGCCCATCGCGAGATCTGATCGCGCTCCGCAGCGATCTCGGGATATGCAGGTGAGAGGATCTCCACTGACCGCTCGGTGAACTTTCCGAGGAACGGCGTCTCGAGTCCGATCGATCGCCCCTGCTGGATAGCGCGCCGCATGATGCGCCGGAGGACGTATCCACGGTCCTCGTTCGACGGAACGACTCCGTCCGCGATCAACGCCGCGGTTCCACGTGAATGGTCGGCGAGGACCCGCATGGCGCGGGTCACCTGGAAGCTCTCATCGCGCCGCCTGCCGGAGAGATCCTCGGCCAACTCGACCAGCGGGGCCAGAGCATCGGTCTCGAAGACCGATGGCACATCCTGGAGGATTGCTGCCATGCGCTCGAGCCCCATCCCGGTGTCGATGTTGCGCATCGGCAACGGCGTGACCCTGCCGTCCTCTCCCAAGTCGTAGCTCATGAACACGTGGTTCCAGTACTCGACGAAGCGGTCGTTGTCGCCACCGGGGCGATCATCCTCGGTGCCGAACTCGGGTCCGCGATCGAGGTACATCTCCGAGCACGGGCCGCACGGGCCGGTCGGTCCGGCCTGCCAGAAATTCTCGGATCTCGGAAGCAGGACGATCCGCTCGTCCGGGATACCGACCTTCCTCCAGATCTCGATCGCCTCCTCGTCCGGTCCGAGACCCAATTCATCGTCACCCTCGAAAACGGTCACCCAGATCAGTTCGGGGTCCAGACCGAACCCCTCCACCGAGAGATCCCACCCCCAGGGGATCGTCTCCTCCTTGAAGTAGTCGCCGAAGCTCCAGTTGCCGAGCATCTCGAAGAAGGTGCAGTGGCGAGCGGTATTGCCCACCTCTTCTATGTCGGTCGTACGGAAGCACCGCTGCACGGAACAGATGCGGGTGCTCGGCGGCTCCTCGCGCCCGAGGAAGTAGGGCTTGAACGGTTGCATCCCTGCGGTGGTGAGCAGTACCGAGGGGTCATAGGAGGATGGGATCAAGGACGCAGAGGGCACGAGCATGTGCTCTCGCTCACGGAAATATGAGAGGTACGTCTCCCTGATCTCTACCGAGGTCATTGCCATGCGGACAGTCTAGGTTCGGGCCAACCGGTAAGTCGCTACGACGCGACGAACTCCATACCGTCCCGCTCCTGCGTGACGGCTGTCTCCTCGATCGTCCCCTGTCCCACCACGCTACCCCCCGAATAGAGGGTTGCCGACTGCCCCGGAGCGACACCCACGGCAACCCCACTGAGAGACATACGCAGCTCTCCGGGCTCGAGACCAGCCGCAGCGACGCACGGGATGGGGTTCTGGTGGCTCCTCAGGCGAATCGAGTCGATCGAGGTCAGTTCGCGATAGAGGCGGCACTCGGACAGGAGCACCTCGGTCTGCTCCAACGATGACCTCGGTCCGACGACAACTCGGTTGGACTCGGCTTCGACGCCAACGACGTACATCGGAGTACCGCCGCCGAGTCCGAGGCCGCGGCGCTGCCCCACCGTGTAGCGGTGGTAGCCGCGGTGGGTACCGACCACCTCCCCCTCCACGGTCACTATCTCTCCCTCTTGATCCTCCAGTCCAGCGTGTCGCCGAAGGAACTCGAGCTTTCCCTCGCCTGCGAGGAAGCAGAGGTCTTGGCTCTCGGGCTGGGTTGCAACCGGCAGGTCCTCTTCCGTAGCGATCTCCCTCACCCGGGCCTTGTCCAGATCCGCCAGCGGGAGTTCGAGGCGCTCTACGGACCGTGGATCGAGCGCGGCGAGCATGTGGGTCTGATCCTTCTCGCGATCAGCCGGCCGAGCCAAGAGAATGCCCTCGCCATCACCGACCAGGCGCGCGTAGTGGCCGGTCACGAGACGATCGGCTCCGAGGCGGTCGGCGAGATCGAGCATGGCGTCGATCCGAACATCTCCGTTGCACCTGACGCAGGGATTGGGAGTCCGACCGGATGCATAGCCCTCGTTGAATCCCGTCACGACCCTCGAGGCGAACTCCTCGCGGAGGTCGAGTGTGAAGTGCGGCATCCCCAGACGGTGGGCGAGACGCCGCGCCCTCAGGACGGCTTCGGGCGAGCAACAACTCCTCTCGCCATCGTTGAGAGGGTCTTGCCAGAGCTTCAAGGTCACTGCCAGCATCTCGGCACCACTGCGCGAAGCGAGAAGCGCCGCGACGCCCGAGTCGACCCCTCCGCTCAGCGCGACCAAGAGGCGGTCCTGACCGGCAGCGGAGCGAACCAGCTGCCTCCCAGAACCTGCTGCCAGAGAGAGTGCCCGCGATAGCGCGTCGACTGCGAGCTCAGCGGCATGCTGGTGGCTCGGCGCAAGACCTCCCAGCAGCTCGGTGACGTCTTCTTCGCCTATCCGTGCAACATCGAGCAGATCCGCTCCCTCGATGGACTCTGCGAGTGCGGCGAGCGCTGCACGGGCTACCGCACAGCCCTCGGCTGCGGAGGTCACACGGGAGACTCCCCCTTGCTCCACCACGATCGAGATCCGCAGGAGGTCCCCACACGGCGCTCCACCGGCGACACCCGAAAATGAGCCGGGAGGAGGATCGCCTTCCCGGCTGGTGTCTGACAGATAGTGCTCGACTTGGACCCGATTCATCCCAAGCAGGTTATTGACCCTGAGGCAGGTTCTCAGCCGTAGCCCATTCGCAGTGGGAGCAGTCTGATCACCCTTCCGGAGGACTCGGCCGAAATCAATCTCAGGGCCTGCCTGCCGGTCACCGCGACCGTGGCCTTCCAGCCCTCTCCGGGGGAAGCGGGCTTCGCCAATCGCACCAGAGGTACACCGCGAGCAACCACCTCTGTCCCTGCCCTACCGACGCCCGGCTGACCCGAGACCACCACATCCACCGAAATGCCCCCGCCTGCCTCGGCTCCCAAAGTCAACGCCCCGGCGCCAGCGACGCTGACCTCGACCGGCCTACGGCCGGAGACCGACGCCGCTGCCCCGCCCGATTCCCCCGGCTGCTCGAGGAAAGCCTGCTGGAGATAGGTCCCAACCGGCAGATCGGTGGCGGCCCTGGCCCCGAGCGCCTCATCAGGATCGTGGAGGGTTCCCGGTGGGATGAACACCACCGGTATCCGCCTCACCGCGATCTCCCGGGCGATCGTCTCGTCCGAGAAGAGCTGTCCCTCCTCGATTCCGTCGATGACGACTACTGATCCCCGCATGGGTCCGTACCCAGCGGTCACCTTCTGTTGCAGCCGGAGTGCGATGACAACCGTGAACAGGATGCACACCGCAGCGCCTCCGAGCAGCAGCAGACCACGGCGACGCCGATTCACCCCGACCCGATCCGTGGCTCCGAAAGCGGGAGCTCCACCACCGCCTCGTATCCTCGAGAGCGCTGTCGGGACTCGAAGCGACCACCATGCTCGGCGACGAAGTCCCTGACTATCCGCAGTCCGTGGCCTCCTCCCGGGGGTGACGGCCGCGCATAGGAATTCCGGTCCGGGCGGGTGGAAGCGTTGCCGACAGAGACCCTCAACGAACGCCGGGTATCGCTCGCACTGATCCAGACCGGCGGCCTTCCATGAACGAGGGCGTTCTCGATCAAGTTGTCGAAAACGCTGCGCAGGCGATCGGGGTCCCCCACCACCCGGCTGTCGGTGGCACCCCACCGGACCAAGGGGCGCTCGGCTGCGGCGCTGTGCTCCCTCATCTCGAGACAGCCCTCCACGATCTGGCGGACGTCTACCTGCAGTCGTCGCGTAGGCGGCCTGCGGCTGTTCGCGGCCGCATCGAGCAGGTCGAGGGCCGTCAGCGCCCTTTCCAGCGCAGCTTCGACCGGAGCGACTGTGCCGGTCCCCGGAGCGGCGAGGAATGCCTGCTGAAGCGGGCGCCTCAACTCGTGGAGCCCCCGATTCACCTGCCGTTTCAGTCGCCGGAGACCGTAACCGCAGGCGACGGCCATGACGGTGGCCATAATCGAGACTGAGACTGCCGCGGCCAGAACCACTCAGCCGCCGATCAGACGGTAGCCCACGCCCCAGCAGTTGAATACGTAACGGGCACCATCGGGGTCGAGTTTCCGCCGGAGTCGAGAGGCATGCGAGTCGAGGGTGCGGGTTCGACCCATCGATTGAAAACCCCAAACGTCACGCAGGAGTTCTTCCTTGGTGAAGACCCGGTGGGGTTCCGCCGCAAGGGCCGCGAGGAGCGCAAACTCCTTATTGGCCAGATCGACATCACGTTCCCCGACCTTGACCCTTCGAGTCACCGGATCGATCGCGAGTTCCCCGACCCGAAGCGGCCCTGACCTCGCTCCGGAGCGCCGGCGCAACAGGTTCGCGACCCTGCAGGCGAGCTCGGGGTAGTGGAAGGGCTTGACAAGGTAGTCGTCCGCACCTTCCGAGAGTCCCCGAACCCGATCTGTGTCCGAGCTGCGCCCGGAAAGGACGATCACGGGCAGGTCGGGATCGAGTCTGTCGGTCGCCCCTTCCGCCGAACGGATCTGGCGCAGGACGTCCATGCCAGCGGCGTCGGGAAGCATCAAATCGAGGAGAAGCAGATCGGGTGCGTTGTAGCCACACATGCGGAGCGCATCCGAGGCACTCGGAGCCGGCAACGACTTGTAGCCATCGGCCGACAGGTGGTCACAGAGGAGTTCCCGGGTCGGATCGTCATCCTCACAGACGACTACCGTCGCCAGATCGAGAGTCTCGGGGAGCATGGCCGGTTAAGCCCCCTGCCTCGAACCCTCTCCCCCCTCGTCCCGACGGAACCTCGAGAACCGCCCAGGCCGCTGGGTGGCTGAAGAAACGCCGGGGAGCTGCTCGACGAACCACCCGCAATGGTCGAAGAGACCGGTCACAGAAAGTGATGTCGAGGTCGAATCTCATTCCGAATGTGTGCACGGCAGAACAACGAGGAATCAACAGGCCGCTGCCTGCATCGCAGCGATCCAGAAGCGCCAGTCCCAACAGCCTGCTCGTCGCTGTGTCCGCGAGAGGGATATGCAACCCGCAGACCTCCAGGATCGGCAGGCGACTGAAGCGGCGGCATTCGGTCTCGGAAAAAGAAGGCGGGCCCACTCCTTACCGGAGGGACCCGCCCTGAAATCTCGCCCCGCTTCTGGGACTTCGGTCAGGCTCCTAGTAGGGAGCGCCGACCGCCTTCGCCCAGGCCGGACTGGTCTCGAAGTTGCCCTCAGAGGTGACCTGAGTGATCACCACGGTCGCAGGCTCCCGATTGCCAGTCTTGGCTTCGATGTTCACCGTGCCCGTCCATCCCTTCCAGCCTGAGACGGTCCCGAGATAGTCACTCAACTGTCCGTAGTCGAAGCCGCCGACCTGCTTGGCGGCATCGACCAGGATGTTCAGCGAGTCATAGGTGTACGGCGACCACACATTCGGAGACTCGCCGAACTCATCCTGGAACTTCGAGACGTACGTGCTGGAGCCGCCGAAGTCCGAAGGGGCGGGAACACCGGCGACGTCGCAGGTTTGAGCAGCATCCACGCCAGCATCGTCGACATAGCCTTCGTCGTAGGTCGAGTAGTCGAACAGACACTTCTTCGCGCTGGAGCCACCGAAACCGAGAGCCTGGAGGTTCTTGGCCATGACAGCGCCTTCCGGGAAGTAAACGACTGAATAGATCACATCCGGACTCTTGGCCTGGATCGACTTGAGGGTGTCCGTGTAGTTGCTCTTCCCTGGCTTGATCGGGACGTAGTCGGTTACCTGGACGCCCTTGGCCTCGAGTTCCTGCTTGACCTTGCTGGAGGTCTCCTTGGTGTACGCCTCGGTCGAGTCATAGAGGATGCCGACCGACTTGGCTCCGTAGAAATCGGTCAGAGCCTTTGCGATGACCGGAGCGATCTGGGTGCTCATCGGCTGCAGAGTGATCCCGTAGCCCTCGGTGCCGGTATCAGTGGTCAGTCTGATCGGCATGACCTTCGCATCCGTGTACAGAGGAAGCGTCTCGAGGCCGACGCTCGAGTTGTAGGGACCGACCACACCGTCTAGACCCTCGGAAATCGCCGCGTTGGCCGCAGTCACACCGGTCTTGGGGTCTCCGGCGTCATCGATCTCGACGATCTCGATCTGCTTGCCGAGTACGCCGCCGTCGGCGTTGATCTCATCCGCGGCGAGCTCCGCTCCGTGGAGCATGCCCTTGCCGAGGTTGGCTGTGTCGCCGGAGAGCGGAGCTTCGAGCCCGATCCTCCAGGTATCTCCATCACCGCTCGACGAGTCGCTCGAGCCACAGGCTGCGACTCCTACGGAAAGTGCGGCCGCCAGGGCGACTGCGATTACGGACTTGTGTGACTTCTTCATCTGAGTTGGATTCCTCTCTTGGCGCCCGCATTGACGCCTGTTGCAGTTGGTTTGAAGCGTTTTCAGTGCGTCGACCGTATCAACAAACGATCCCTCCGCCCGATCAGGCCGGAGGACCGTCCGGTCCGAAATCCCCCCATCCGTCGAGGAAGACGTCCAGCAACAACTCGCCGCCAGCTGCGCCGCGATAACCCGAGAGGTCCGTGACTCCCGCTTCGGCCAGGACCTCGTCATCGACGAAGGTGTTGCCCGTACAGGAGGCGGGGTCGCGAGCGAGCACGACCGCGGCTGCATCGGCCAGGATCTCCGGCGTGCGTGACTTGGCCATCGCCTCGTTGCCGCCGAGCAGGTTCTGGACTGCCGCCGTTGCGATGATCGTTCGCGGCCAGAGGCAGTTTGCTGCCACACCGTTGGCCCGCTCACTTGCTGCCACTCCCAACGTCAACATCGACATTCCGTACTTCGTGAGCGTGTAAGGAGCGTGCATCTCGAGCCACTTCGGGTCAGGGTCGATCGGAGGGCTGAGCGAGAGCACATGCGCGTGATCGGACTCGCGTAGATGTGGCAGACAGGCCTGAGTCACCGCGAAGGTGCCCCGAACATTGATGCTCAGCATCAGGTCGAATCGCTTCAGCGGCAGGTCACCCATCGGCGCGAGGTTGATCGCAGAGGCGTTGTTGATGCAGAAGTCGATACCGCCGAACTCGGCGACTGTCTTCTCGACCGCCTCGGTCACCGCCGTATCGTCCCTGATGTCTCCCAGGATCGGAAGCGCCTTGCCTCCGGCCTGTTCGATCTCCTCTGCAGCGGTGTGGATCGTGCCGGGCAGGCGCGGATCGGGCTCGTCGGTCTTGGCCACGATCGCCACGCTGGCCCCGCCCTCGGCCAACTTCTTGGCGATGGAAAGACCGATGCCCCGGCTGCCACCTGACATGAAGACCCTGCGTCCCTCGAAATCGCCCACAACAACTCTCCTCTCGACACCCTTCGCTTGCCCAGCGCAGCCTACTCGTGCCGGGGATCAACCGTCTGCTCCTCTACCATTCACTCTTCATGGAATACGGAATGGGACAGGGTCAGGAGGTCACCGGCAAATCTCGAGCAGGCGTCGCGGCCGACTCCAATTTCCTCAGACGGGTCTTCGCGTGGATGTTCTCCGGCCTGATCATCACTGGAGTCGTCTCGGCACTGATCAGCTCGAACGAGTCCCTGATGCAGCAGATCGAGAGCAACGGAGCGATCGTGATCGGCGTGATCGTCGCGCAACTCGCCTTGGTACTCGTCTTGATCTTCGCTCTGCCGAAGATCAGCCCGGCACTCGGAGTCTCCCTCTTCTTCCTCTACGCGGCCACCGTCGGCGTCACCTTCGCCATCATCTTCCAGCTCTACACCACCGAGTCGGTCTACACGACCTTCGGCATCACTGCGCTGATGTTCGGCTCGCTCGCTGCCTGGGGCTACTTCACCGATATCGACCTGACCCGCCTCGGGCCGATCCTGTTCGGTGCCCTGATCGGTTTGATCCTCGCGACCATCGTGAACATCTTCTTCGCAAGTAGCACCCTCTACTGGATCACCACCTACGCCGGCGTGATCATCTTCGCCGGCCTCACCGCTTACGACATGCAGAAGCTGAAGAGGATCTCCGAGCAAGGGGTCTCGGGTGTCGAAGGCCAGCGCCTCTCCATCTACGGAGCCCTCTCGCTGTATCTGGACTTCATCAACCTCTTCCTCTTCCTGCTTCGCATCTTCGGTCAGCAGCGCTGAGCCGAGCCCCCTAGCACCCTCCCGTCGGTTTTGCGGGACAAGCCTTACCTCGTGTGCAAACCGGCGTTCAGAGACCGTCGGAAGTTGGCAATCGTCTCCTGTATTCGGCAACATGGTTCACGGTCGCCGGAAGGGAGAAGCCCGGCCAGCGGCCCGGAGCAAGACCAACAGTGAGAGACGACACAGCACGCAGAGGCAACTACGACTCGGGGTCGGATTACGTCCTCGAGTACGGCGAACTCCGCTTCGCATTCAACGAGCGTGACTTCGCGCAGCGCGTCGAGCAGGCCGCGGTGAAACTGGGATTCGTCGAAGCCGGTCTGGACCGCGAGGAACTCGAAGACCTGCTGGAGCTTGCCGTCAACGGTGAGATTCGTGAGCCCTCATCCCCACTCGGTGTCCACGTGAACGAGCGCTGGGAGGATCTGGTCGGTCCTCAGCAAAAGAGCCTCGTCCACTGGCTGCGTCGTCTCGTGTTCCGCGGAGCCTGGCTCGATCAGCGGGTCAAGGAAGGTGAGCTCGACGTGATCTTCGATGAGGACACACAGACCTTCGGCTACGTGCAGCCCGAGCGAGACAACGATCTGATCGAGCTCTCGCCCGAGCCCTCCTGGGCAGACAACGCCTACGGCGCGAGTCGAAGCGCCTGAGCGGAAGACCGCCGGGCCAACTGCGGTAGCGGTTCTACCGGCCCTAGAGCTTCTTGCCGTTTACTTCGGTGACGCGGACCATGGCTCGATGCCTCTCGCCATCACGAGGATCGCGAGCGATTCCCTTCACCTCATCGCCCGGGCGGAGCTTGCAGCGTCGGATCTGAGACGGTGAGATGTAGCTGTCCTGATCGCTCTTGGACCCCTTCTCCAGCCGGACGAAACCGTAGCCCTTCGGCATCCGATCGAAGGTACCCGAAACCTCGAAGCCTCCCTCGTCCTCGCTGCCACTCCTTCGGGAGGCGGCCTTGGCCCCTCTCGGGGGCTTCTTCGAGCCCTTCCCGCCCCCGAACAGGGCTGCGATGCGAGCGAGGAGTCCAGGGCCCCGCCTACCCCCCTTGCTCGAGCGGCGTTCTATCTCTGCGGCAAGCTCTTCCTTGCGCATACCTCGAAAACCCTTGATCCCCAGATCCTGTGCCTGCGCGTGCAGTTGGGAGAGGTGAGGAAGTCTCTTGCTGGCGCCGGGGCGCTGATCAGTGGCTGGCATGAACTCTCACCCTACAAAGTGAGGGCGGACCCGTGCCCGCAGCCTCGCCTCGTGGGGCGGTGGATGAGGCCTCTACCCGTTCCCGGCTACGAGCGCGCGCAACCACTCACCGAACTCAGGGCGCGACTCCCAGTCCTTTGTGAACTGCTCTGCACCCGCGGTCGTGAGCGGGTGGTCGAGCATCTGATGGAAGATCTTCGGCGGAATGGTCGCTATCTCACAACCGAGACGAGCGCAGGTCACCACGTGCTCGGGATGGCGAATGGAAGCGGCGATGATCTCGGACTCCACCCCACCTGCCTGGAAGCAGTCCACGATCTCGCCCAACACCGCGGCTGAATCGACTGAGATGTCGTCGAGGCGACCCAGGAAGCAGGAGACATAAGTGGCGCCAGAGGCGGCAGCAAGCAGCGCCTGGTTCGGTGAGAAGACGAGCGTCATGTTGACCGGTATGCCGTCTCCGGTCAGAGACTTGGTCGCCTCCAACCCAGCCTTACAGAAGGGAACCTTGACCACGATGTTCTCGTGAATGGCCTTGAGGGCGTGGCCCTCGGCGATCATGCCCGCGGGATCTTCGGAGACGACCTCGGCTGACGTGGGACCTCCGACCAGGTCACAGATACGGGCGATGATCTCGCCCGGATCACCATCTTCCTTGGCCAGCAGCGAGGGGTTGGTGGTCGCGCCCGAGAGCACTCCCCATGCGGCGATCTCCTCTACTTCGGCAGTTGCTCCGGTGTCAATGAACAGCTTCATCGTCGCCGAACCCTACCTCTCCGCCCGGATGAGCGGATTGATTCCCTCGCGGCGCGCCTCCTCGACCCAGGCCTCACGTTCCTCTGACTGGTGCTTCTTCGACCAGCCCAGTTCCCGGCCCATGAGCGCCGCAACCGGAGCAACCGACTCGGCGTCGTCGAGGTCCCGAGCGGCGATCAGCCCGAGTCGGGTCCGACGGAGGATCACATCACCGATGGTGCGGGCCTGCTCGTTCCGTGCCGCGATCACAACCTCTGCCATCAAGTCCGGGAAGCCCTCGATTATCGGCTCGGCCAGATCAGGTGTCTCGGAGCAGAGATCGAGCACCTCCCGCGCCCCGTGTCCGTATCGGAACGCCAACTGATCGACCGCCCCGTCGGGCAGGCTCAGATCGGTGTCGAGATCGCCCGGACGAGCGGGGAGCCCGAGCGGGATCTCAGCCGTCCTGCAGATTGCCGTCATGCCTTCGCGCTCGACTATCCGGTCGACGACCTGCTTGCCCATGCGACGCCAGGTCGTGTACTTGCCCCCGGTGATCGTCAGCATGCCCGACGATGTCTCGTACATCTCGGCCTTCCGCGATATATCGACGGACTTCCGGGAGTCGCCGGAGGAGATCAGGGGCCTCACCCCGGCGAAGGCACCGGTGACCCGGTCCAGTTCGATGTCGGTATCGAAGTAGGAGTTGACGGCGTTCAAGAGATACTCGACGTCGGACTCGCTCGGAGCCACCGAGTCGATACTGCCGTCGTAGTCGTTGTCGGTGGTGCCGATCAGAGCCCTCCCGTACCAAGGCAAGGCGAAGATCCTCCGCTGCTCCCCAGCCGGAACGATGCATGCCGCCTCTCCGACGGGCAGGTCGTCGAGTGAGAGGATGATGTGCGTACCGCGGCTCGGCGAGATGACAGGCACCTCATCGAGATCGGTGGCTCCCTCGACTCCGATCCGATCCGCCCAGACGCCGGTCGCGTTGACTACGTTCCGTGCCCGTACCTCGATCCGGTCACCGGACTCTTCTTCCACGAAGGCCACACCGTCCGCTGTGCCCCGCTGCTCGAGGACCTCGACCACCCTCGCGCCATTGAGCAGTACCGCGCCGTAGCGTTCCGCTTCCTGCAATGCGGTGATGATCAGACGGGAGTCATCTGTCTGACAGTCGTAGAAGAGATAGGCGGATCTGGGCTCGAGAGGCGCAAGTGCGGGCATCATCCTGGACGCCTCTGCTCCGTCGATCGTCCGATGCCTTTCGGGCGACCAGGATCTCGTGTGCTCGACCGCCGCTGCCAGGCTCGCGTTCTCGGCAGTGTCGACCTCCGGGTCCTCGCCGCGCGCGCGGACCGTTGCAAGGGCGTCGTAGGCATTGAGTCCGACCCCCAGGGCGAGGTCCCGGCGATCGTCGCCCAGCCGCGGTACCAGATACGGCGTCGGGTACACCTGATGCGGCGCAAGCTCGACCATCAGGCTGCGCTCCACGAGGGCCTCTCGGACCAGCCCTACATCGAAGTTCTCTAGGTACCGCAGACCGCCGTGGATCATCTTCGACGAACGCGACGAAGTGCCCTGTGAGTAGTCATCGCGCTCCAGCAGGACCACCGACATGCCCCTGGAGGCGGCATCCAGTGCCACCATCGTTCCCGTCGCCCCGCCGCCGATCACCGCGAGATCGAACTCACTCGAGTCGATGGCCGTCAACGCGTCTTTCCGAGAGATCATCCTCTCTCCATCCTAGGACCTGATCGTGTCCCGAATCCTGACCCCGAGCCACGCTGAGCCGGCGACACAAATCGCTGCCAAAGCGACCGCCCACCACCAGCTACTGATCCACGAACCGGCAGTCGCGGACTGCACCGTGGCTCCTTCGGCCGGGACAGGGGTCTCGTCTGTCGCCGCAGGCCCTCCTCCGGTCGGCCCCGTGCCTGCCGCCTCTCCGCTGTTCACCGACCGGTCCCCGGCAGCACCGCCACCTGCGCCCGCGGAACCTGCCGCCCTCCCGGACGCATCTCCAGGGGGTCCGGTGGATGACGGTGTACCGACAGCCTCGAGGGGAAACGGCTTTCCCGCCACCGCGACCAGAGCCTGCGCGGTGACCCAGACCGGTGTCTGATCAGACGAAGCCGAGTATCGGAAGTGGCCGTCACGAGCCTGCCGAGCCGCCAGATAGTCGGTGGGGGACCGCCCAGCCCGTCGCACCTGCTTCAGGGGCTGTCCTGCCGCCAGCAGTCCCTGAACGGCCCAAGCCGTGGATTGAGCGTTGGGGGCCGCTCCCGGTAGCCCCCAGCCCCCCTGTCGATGCTGGTTGCGCTTCAACCAGCTGGCCCCACGAGAGACTGCCCCCCGGCCAGCGTCCACCGCGACCAGCGCCTGGATTGCCGCACCGGTGCTGTCTGCATCGGGATTCACGCCGGTTCCGTACCCCCAACCGCCGCTGTTGGCCTGAGCACGCCTGAGCCAGGCGATCGCCTTCGGGGACGCTTCCACATCCGCAGCGGCCAACGCGAGCAAGTAGAACGCTGTCAAGTTGACCTGACCGCCGAGGGAGCCATCCTGTCCGGCTCGAGCGCGAAGGCGCCTGATCGGCTGTACACCGCCGAACCGGCGAGGATCGAGTCCGCTTGCTGCCAATGCGAGGATCGTCCGCTCGAGGTCTCCCGTCGTCTCGATCTCGTCCGCACGAGTGCGCAGATAGTCGATGGCGCTCCTACCTGATCGGCTTCGCAGCGCGGTCGGATTGCGGCCTGCAGCAGCGATCGCCAGAGCAACCCAACCGGTGGTTGCTGTGTCTGACTCTCTTCGTGGAGCGAACCCGAACCCACCGTCCTGGTTCTGGGTGCGTCGCAGCCAATCGAGAGCCGAAGACGCACTGACACTGGCCTGGGCGCTCGGCTCGGACCGAGGTGATGGCTGTCCAGCCCGAGCCGCATCTCCGTCTGAGAGCAACCCAGCCGCAATAGCCAAAACCATGATCAGCGAGGCTGCACCGGCGCCGATCCGTGCGGCCGGTGTTTCTTCCCAGCGGTGTGTGAAGCGCCTGCGATGGCGCTCCAGCAAGCCGACGATGGCTGGACCCGCCACCAGCGCGATTGCGAAGTTACCGGCTGCATGCGCGAGGTTGAACGGGATACCCCTGACCGAGAGCGCCAGGTAGCGCTCTACCGACTGCTCGCCGCCGAACACGACCATGGCCGAGTAGTCGAGCAGCGCGCCGTAGAGCAGGCCCATCGCACCGCAAGCGAGAGCAAACCCGAGCCTCCCCAGCCGCCGACCCGTGACGACCGCGAGACCGGCACCGAACAGTCCCGCCAGTCCCCATCCCGCCATCTGCCAAGGCGTCCATGGACCCTGACCCAACCAGAGGTTGGAGACCAGCGCCGAGAGTGCCCCGACCATGAACCCCGGTGCGCCACCGAGCGCGTAACCGGAGAAAACCGCCAGATCGGTGGTGGGTACGACGTTCGGGATCGGGGAGAAGATCACCCGTCCTGCGGCAGCGAGCGCCGCCATCGCTGCCACCAGCGCGATCACCTGCGGGCGAGGGCGTGACCGCTCGTACCACAGCGCGCCGCCCACCAAGGCCCCCGCGAGGAGGAGCATCGAAGCTGCCTGCCAACTCACCGGAGGCCCTCCGGCGCGGTCGGGGATGACGACCTGTCGTGCGTGGGAAGGAGATCCTCGGGCATGAGCGCTGCACCGTCTGTGAGACGGGAAACCTCGGTAGCGAAGTGAAGTCCGCTGGACAGCACCTCCCTCACCGCACCGTCCGCGATAACGCGGCCGCGCGCCAGTAGTACTACGCGATCGGCGAAACCAGCCGCGAATTCGACGTCATGAGTCGCGATTAGTACGGCGCAGCCCCTGCCAGAGATCTCGGTGGCCAGTCCCGCGAGATCGGCCTTCCGCCCACGGTCCATCCCGCGAGTAGGTTCATCGAGGAGGAGCGCGGACGGCAGTGGATCGTCCGCCTCTGAGCGACCGGCAATGACCAACGCCACCGCAAGTCGCTGGCGCTCACCGCCACTGAGATCGCGAGGGTCCGCGTCCTCGAATCCCTCCAGCCCAACCGCGCGCAGCGCAGCATGCCCAGCCACGCCCGGGAGCTCGTCACCCACTCGCTCGCGCACGATCATGTCCGCAGGGCGCTGAGGGAGCATCGCGACCCCTCTTTCCCCACGCACCACGCGTCCCTCGGAGGACTCGATCAACTCCGCAGCCAGCCTCAGTAGGGTCGTCTTGCCCGCGCCGTTGGCCCCCATCAACGCCACACGCTCGCCTTGCAGCAGTTCCATGTCCAGTCCGCGGAGGGCCTCCACCTCGCCGCCTCCCTGGCCGAGTGACACCTCCACTGCCCGTATCGACAGAGCAGTCTGGACTTGGGCTGCAGAGGGGTCGGAAGCCCCGGATGCGACCGTGGACCTGTCGGGCGAGTCCAGAGAGCACGCACCTGCAAGGGCCTGGCGGGCCTTGCGGCGAGATACGACTGCGCGTGACCCGACGGCACGAAGGGCATGTGCCCCGGGGGTCGCGAGATCCGGCTCCTCGTCCAGAGACCACTCGAGGAAATCGTCCGGATCGCCGTCGAAGGCGATGCGACCCGACCTCATCGCTATGGCCCTGTCCGCCCCCTCGAGGCATCGCTCGAGACGGTGTTCACAGCAGATAACCGCTACGCCGAACTCCTCGTTCAGCCGCCTCAACGCCCAGATCAGCCCCTCGGCAGCCACCGGATCCAACTGAGATGTGGCCTCGTCCAGCAGCAGCAAGGCTGGGCGCGTGACCATCGCCGCTGCGAGGGCGACCCGCTGCAGTTCACCGCCGGATAGGGTGCCCGTCTGACGGTCGAGCAGGTGGTCGATTCCCAATGCAAGCGCGATCTCTTCGACGGCTCGAGCGACCTCCCCCTCGCGTGCACCTCGCAGCTCCAGCGGCAGGCGCAGTTCCGCGAGGACAGTCGTACTGACCACCTGAGACTCCGGATCCTGAGCGACCAGGCCGACCTCGGTCGCGAGCTCCGCCGGGCCGTGATGCCTCACATCGTGGCCCGCGACCTCGAGCGCCCCAGAGATATAGCCACCGTGGAAGTGCGGGACCAGACCGCAGGCAGCACGGAGAAGCGTGGTCTTGCCCGATCCCGAGAGCCCGGCGAGCACCACCATCTCCCCGCGAGCCACCTCGAGGTCGATCGACTTCAGGGCCAGTGGACCGTACTCGTCCTTGCCTGCTACCCCGGATGCGGCACCCACCCCCAACGGGTAGCGGTAATCCAGCTTGGAACACCTCAGCGCCGGAGAGTGTCCGGGGAGATTCACCTGTTCCACCTCCTCGCTCCGAGACCCCACGGAACGAGAGACAGAAGGGTCAGAAGAGGGATTGCGGCCGTGAGCAGGAGCGCCTGCCACGAGACCTCCATCGCCACCTCCGGATAGGACTCGAATCTGGCGAACCCCGCACCCAGCAGGAAACCGACGGCCACGGCAACTGCGCATCCCGAAACCAGAGGCCACAGACCATCCCCTGCGACGTTGCGGAGCGCCTCGCCGGTGCTGTTGCGTCGGCTCGGCCGCAGCGAGTGGCCGCGCAACTCGAGAGTCGCTGCCACCTCGACCGAGCGATCGAGCGAACCCGCTACGACACGACGTGCCAACTCGGCCTTGCCGACGGGAGCGGCGGCGGGGCCCCGGAGATCTACTCCTTCCTTCAACCGGGAGAAGTCAGCCGCTGCCACCGGCACCAGTCGCGACACCAGGGTCGCAGTGAGCGCCGAATGCCGGGCGACCGGTCGAAGCGCCGCGAGCACCCGGTCCGGATCCACACAGGCAGACCAGACCGCGAACAGGAGAGCGACCGAGATCACTCGCAGCGCGATCACGCCGCCTGCGGCCAGAGACTCGAGGGTGATCGTCCCACCGATGACAGGGATCTCAGGAGCCCGGAAGAGCACCGTCGCCCCCGCGTGGCTGATCAGACCGTTGACCACGATCATCAGGATCGCCAGCGGGATCGAGAATCGCAGAGCCTGACTCATGGCCGGCTTCGCGCCGCAAGCCCAGCCGAGTACCCACGCCGAAACCCCCGCCGAGGCGATCACCAATGGACTTCCTGCCGCCAGAGCGACCACCCCCAGCGCCACCAGAGGGGCGGCGGCTACTGCGGGATGCGCTCGATGCAGCGGACTGGCCCCGGGGGTGAAGGCGAAGGCAGCAAGTGCCTGTTGGCGGGAATCACTCACGGCCTCGGGACCCCCACCGGCCGTGCCCCCTGATCCTCCGGATAGACCACCGCGTATCGATGCTCGAGATCAGGACCGAACAGACCGCTCGGCACGGAGTCCTCGTCCGCCCCGGTGACGATCCAAGTGACTCGATCCGATCGGTCAGACAGCGCTGCCACCAGTCCCGCGCGGGAGGGACTACCGACCTCGCCACCCCGGGAGTCGAGCGGTTGCAGCAGCCAGCCTGTATCGGGAGCCGGGACGAAGCGCGCGTACACCCCACTCTCCGAGGGTCCCCTCGCCATGACCCGGACCTCCTCCTCATCACGCAGCCGACTCCAGGGACCGATGAGCACGCGAAGCGAGGCGGTCTCCCCCTCGACCTTGGCGACCCGTGCCCCCGCTCGCTCCAGGTCTCGTACCACCCCGTCACAACCGACAGGGCTCGCCATGAGGCACTCCACATCGACAGCGCCGGGGTGACCTTCGAACGGCTGCGGCCATGAGCCGACCACGGCGGGCACGTGCATCGTCACGGACCAATCCCGTCTGTCCCACCAAATCGAATCTCCCGGCTCCACCTGGGCCTCGAGGGCCCCTACAGGCGATTCGGTGCCGTCGAGGTAGAAGAACCAGTCGACCGGCGACCCATCGGCGCTTCCCGCCGCAAACCCGTTGATCGACTCCACGAAACCTCCGCCGTAGGTGGTCTCGACCTGGTCGACAGACCGAGTCAGCAATCGCATCACGTCGTCCGAGTCGCGAACCGGCTGGGGCTCGTCGTACATCACGATCCTCCCGAAATCCCTGGTGACCGAGACCTCGGCATCTCCGCGCTCCTCGCCGGGACCGAAACCGCAACCGATGAGCAGGGCTGCCATCAGGAGCGAGCCGCCGACGCCGAGCGCAATCCGAAAACGAGAACCGCTCACCCCCTACGTACTTCCTCGCAGTCCTGGGCCACCGCGTCCCGCGAGTCGATGAAGGCGATGTCAGCTCCGCTCGAACAGCGCACCAGATCGCGGGCACCATCGCGTGCCAGTACACGATCGTCAGCGTTGGTACCGGTCACCGGGAACGCTCCTGGGGCACCCACCACCACTCGCCGCCCCTCCCTCGGCGCCGGCCCGGGGATGCTCGTCGAGGGGTACTCCTCGGTCAGTTGGTAGACGACGGTCTGACCGCTCTTGACCCGGGCGTTATCGGCGCTCGTCTCGACGAAGGTGCCGCCTATCCAGACGGCCCAGTAGGCGAGCCCGGAGGCCTCCACCCCACCGATGCCACAGAGGGTGTGACCGAACGAGTAGTAGTCGCTCACCCGGAGCGGGCGCAGGACTCCGAGTTCCGCCGCCGCGTCGGCCAGGACTCCCATTGCGTTTGGTCCGCGTACAGCGGTCGGTGCAAACCCACCGTCGCCACCGGTGCCCTCACCAAAACAAAGTGCTTGCGGGGAGGTCCTCACTCTCATCGAGGAGGAGTGGACCACCGCGTCCACCATCTGACGACCCAGCCCGTCTACGACCCTGACCGGAACCCGAACCTGTTTGGCGAATGCGCTGGCGGGAGCGACTGCCAACGACATACAGGTCAGAGCTGCGACGATCGCCCCACCCAGGGCCAGGTACCTAAATGACGCTCTGTGGACGCAGGGCGTCCCCATCTCCGATCCATTCATCTCTGCCTCCCCTTTCCTCGAGGGACTGATTGGCTTCTGGTCGGAGGCAGGTCTCCTGGCTCGGGATCGATCTCCATGCCTTCCCGGTCGCTCGTCGCTCCCAGTGGCTCTCATCTGGAGATCCCGGTCGAGAAACGACCGGAAAGCTTCCCTCACAGTGGCGGGACCGCGCAGGACTCACACCTGACTTCCCTAGGGCGCCCGTACCGGAAGCGACGCCGCAACCACCGACTTATGTCGTTGGCGACTCTATCACAACGAGGAGGCGGTCAGACCGGAAAGCAGCGTGACCTCGCGGAGGCACCGAGGGAGCTGCCGTCCAGATAGGTGACTCGGCCATTCATGTCCAACATCCGATTGCGGTCAGCGCACCTCGCAGTGACGTAGCCACGGCCGTTGCCTCCGCCGATCTCGATCTCGAAATTGGTCAATGCCGCAAGCCCGTCGAGGAAGGTCGGGACGGAGATGTCGAGGCGGTAGCCGAAGTCCTTGCCGCTGCGCGATGGCCGGATAGTGCCGAGAAGCGCCCCTCCGTAAGCCGCGCTCTCGACCCGCGCGAGTATGACCAGTTGCGGCCGCCCCGTTCCGGCCTCCGCGGGCCCCTTGAACGCCGTCAACTCCGTCGCGAGCTCCTCGTAGCCGTACGGGTGACTTTCATCCACCGGCCAGGGAAAGCGAGCCACGGCGGCGCCAGTCCCGAGAACGGAATCCGGACAGCGGGCTATAGCCAACTGCGTGCTCAGGCTGTCGAGCCACTCCCGACGGCACACCTTCTGACGCGCAATCCTGCCGTTGAACACGAAGTCGTCGTCGAAATTGAAGCTGGCGAACACCGTGGGGCTGGGGATCTTGTTCGGCGCGGTCTCGTTCAGGGTCGTGGCGGTAATCGAGATGACGGCTGGCTTGCGCTTGTCGCGCTTCAACTTGGTCGGGGAGACCCCGACTCCGATCGTCTGAGTCTGAGCGGCCTGACCGGAGCCGGTCTTGACCACGAAGCAGGCAAGAGCAACCACTACCACGATCTTGACCCGCCTCTTGCGCCGCTCGCGTGGCGTGGGGGCTGCCGCAGGAGCGGCGAAGAACTCTCTGGACCTTTCGAGTAGTGCTTCCATCAGATCAGCTTCTGAATCCTAAACACCCTGCTCGACTGGAAGTTTCACTCTCGGACCCATTCGACCCGAGAAAGGAAGAGGGGCGGCCTGATGGCCGCCCCTCTGTCCGGAAACTGATGCGTTTCGCTTGATTCAGACTCGACTCGAGAGAGCCTCAGCCGCACTTCTTGTTGTCGACTGCCCTCTTGCCTGCTGGCAGGTAGCTGTCGGCGTTCGGATCGGCTCCTCCGCCTTCCTGGTCCTTGGCCGAGAAGTAGAACTTGCTCGAGGACTTGAAGGTCGGCTTGACGCACTTGGCCTGGATGAATCCGGCCTTGTAGCCGTTTCCGACCGTCAATTCGAACTCCGTCAGCGCGGTCGTACCACTTGCGAGAAGCGGGATGAACACATCCAGCATCTTGCCGTAGTCCGCACCTGAAGCCCAGCTCGGCTTGTTCACGAGGGTGCCGATCAGCGCCGACCCGGTACCCAGCGCCTCTGCGCGGGAGAACAGGATCACCGTCGGGTTGCCCGCTGTGTCGGTCTCACCGCGGAAAGCGGTAAGTTCGACCTGAGTCGGCCCGAACGTCTCGTAGAAGCCAGGAACGCGAATACGGGCAACACCGCCGCCAACGATCGAGTTGGGGCAAGCCGCCTTGGCGAGTGCCGTGCTGAGGCCAGCAACAGCTGACTGCGCGCAGGGCGTTGCCTTGGTGACGTTGAACTTCAGGTTGCTCGAGAACACGACCTGGGCCCGGATTGCCGGATCGGGGATTCCCGTACCGGGATAGGACCCGTTACCAGTCGCCGTACGGAAGGTCATGGCGACGTTCTTCCATGCCTTCCTGGTGAGCAGCTTGCCGCTCGGCTTGGTGAAGCCACTGACGAAGCCGACCTCACCGTTGGGGCTTCCGGCCGGCTTGAACTTCGCAGTTCCGGTCGAGATGCCGACATAGCCGGCGGTCTGGTACTTGCCCGTTGCCAACGGCACGTTCGGCGTCGGCTCGGGCGGTGAAGGAGCAGCCATGGCAATGCCGGTGAAGGCAAACAGGCCCAAGGCCGCACCTGCGGTTGCAAGAACTTTTCTTCTACGCATCAGATTCCTACCTCTCCTGTCGTTTTCAGGACCCCTCTGGGATCCCTGTCTACTGCATGAAACACCATTGAGTGACGGTGCGCACTCAGTATAAACCCGCACACCTCGGATAGTTGCGGTCGCCTGCGAGGTTGGTCGCTACGGCAGCGGCCAGACGTGCTGGTACTGGGTGTTCTCGGAGGGGAACCCGATCGAGGCGAAGTCCCCCTGCTGGACGCAGGTGGGAGCGGGGACGGTATTGGTGCTCGGCACGCCGCCGAACGCGAACTGCTGGATCCGGCTGAACTGGAGCGGGGTGAACGGGGTGCTCCCTCCGTTGGTGATGGTGGCGCTCGCGCCGCTCGAGCACTGTCTGGTCTCGAATCCGGCGAGCGGGCCGAAGAAGAGCGGTGGGTCACCGGTGGGCACGGCCGCCACGTAGGGGTTGCCGCGGGAGGTCTCGAACCGGCCGATACTGCCACTACCGACCAGAGACTCAGGATTCAATGCGGTCGAGGTTCGCAACACCTTGACCTTCCTGGTCGTACCAGGCGAGACGAGGATCGCATTCGTCGCCGCAGCGACGTTGCCCAGAGTAGAAGCGAACTCGCGCCGGTAGTCGCTCAAGCCGTTGAGGATCGGGGTCACCTGGCGTGTGAATGGCGTCGACTGGGCGAGCAGAGGCTTGAACCCGCCCTGCGATGCGGTCGAAGTCGGATCCACCATCGTCTGCAGCGCGGGGATACCCGCGGTCGAGTTGTCCTCGACCTGCTTCAGTCCGACGAAGAATCCCTCGGCCTGAGGTGAGAGCTTCGCTAGCTGCTCGAAGGTACCGCTGAGCTGCTTGGAGGCAGGCAGCATGCTGTTGACCACCGGCTGCGCCGTGGAGGAGAAACTGTCGAGCTTGCGCAGTGTGAGCCGTGACTCGCGCAGGAAGGTGGGCAACGCTACGAAGAGGTCGCGAAGATCGTCGTCGCGATTCCCTGTGGTGGTGAAGACCGTGTCGGCATTCTCGATCAGACCGCGAAGCTGCCCGCGCCGCTCGCTCAGAGCCTCGAAGACCTCGCCGCCATTCCTCAACAGTCCGCTGACCGCAGCGTCCTGGGTAGCCAGAATCTGCACCAGCCGGTTGGCATCGGCGGTGAAGGGCTCGAGCGTCCCGAAGGCAGTCGATATCGCATAGCCGTTGCCATCGGTCGCCGCCGCCGAACCCTGCATCCAGACGCGGAACGCGAGACGGGTCCTCTCGTCGAGCGAGCGGAATATCTCGTCGAGCTGGACCGACTCGGCCACCTGAGCGGGCGGCAGGGTGTCGCCCTCAGCGAGATCCGGACCGCTCCGCGTACCGGGGGTCAATTCCACGTAGGTCTCACCCAGCAGAGTCTTCTGGCGCAGCATCGCGCGGCTGTCCGCGGGCAGCGGTGCGTACTGGGCATCGAGCTCGATCGTCGCGGTGGCGGTTCCGGTCTCCCCTTCACCGTCTCCTGTGTTGAGGTCGATCGCCTTCACCTTGCCGACCGAGACGTTCGAGATCCGCACATCAGATTCGACCGCGAGCTGGGTTCCCTCCTTGAACGGGATCTTGACCCGATAGCCCTCAGGCGTGAAAGGAACCGGACCACCGAACGAACTCCAGAGGAAGAGGAGCAGTCCGAAGCAGGAGAACGCGAAGAGGACCGGGATGACCACCTGTGAGAGTTTTGGTTTGCTCTTGCCCATGGTTTCCTAGGGGTAGGGGACGCACTGGTCGGGGTCGCTTGGATTCGGAATACCGAGCTGCTGAGGGGTCGGTAGCCCGGCTAGCGCGATGATCGTGCTCAGATAGGGGTCGTAGGCCTCCACCGACTGCGCGTAGTTGCGGGTGTTGCAGTCGAGCAGCGCAGTTGCTCTCCCGAGCGGGCCGTTGGCGTCCTCGAGGCTGAGCGTGGAGTTCGTGTTCCGATTCAGCCACTGCAGCCAGAAGAGGTAGGACTGCTTGGTCGCGGAGTTCTCCGGGTTGTAGGCGAGGGCATTGAAGATCGAGTTGAAGTCGGTCAACCCTGACTTCAGCGGCTCGGTCGAATAGCCGAGCCCCTGGGACGCAAGCTGGAGTGCCTTGATCGGCCCGGGCGAACCGCCTCCGTAGAGGGTCTGGGTGAACGGACGAACCTGAGTCTGGAGTGGACCCACCGTCTGGGTGAAGAACGGCTGCAGCTCGCGCAGGGCAGGTGCAAGGGCCTTCGCCCCCGGAAGTGACTTGGTGAGGGCCGGCTTGGCCTGGAGCGAGAACTCGTTGCCGTAGGTGACCGCGTTCCTCGTCGCCCTCAACGCTCCGGGCAACTCACGGATTGCCGCGCGCAGAGAGCTCTCCTGCGCCGCGAAACCAGCCAGTGCCTGGTCTGAGTAGGTGACGAAGTCGGCAACCGCATCATCGCTTTCGGCAAGCGCCGCTGAGACCAACCCGAAGTTGTGGATACCTTCGGCGATGTCCGTACGGCGAGCCGCCATGCCCTTGTTGATCAGGCCGATATCGCGCACCGCAGGCTCGAAGCGCCTCATCACATCGCCGAGCCGGCGGCCCTTCTCCACTCCACCGAAACCTTCGGCACCTCCGGCCAGGAGGAGCTTGAGGTAGTCACGAGTGTCCGTGTCGAGAACCGTGAGGAACTCGTCGGGGTTCACGTTCGGCTCGGTCTGCGACAGCGGGAGGGTCTCGCCCTCGGTGACCTTGGGCGCATCCTCGGTGCCTGGGTCCAGTGCAAGCACCATGTCGTTGAGTCCGGTCTTTGGCCGCAGCAGGATGCTCGCATCACGGTGGATCAGGTCCGAATATTCGTCCTCGACCTCGACCGTGACGACCGCGGTTCCGTCCTCTTGTTCCACGCCCGTGACCTCCCCGACGCGCACTCCGGCGATGTCCACGGACTGGCCCTGACCCGGTGTGACCGCCTGCGCGGTACTGAACTCGGCGCTCATCTCGAAGGTCTTCTTGCCCAGGCCGGGGAACCACTCGGGGAAGTCGGCGCGCTGGTTGACCAGGATCACGAGCGTCGTCGCCACGCCAGCGATCACCAGCAAGAGGATCGCTACGAAGTCACGCAGGTGGTCGTTGATTGCTTTCTTCATCTCTCAGCTCACGGTCCGAAGGGGAAGGGTTCAGCCTGCGGAGACGGCGCGCCCACCGCGGCCGCAGGTCCATTGAGGTTGGGGATGGACTGGTCCTGACATAGGGCAGAGGTGCTGAAGGCAGGCTGAGTCGATCCTCCAGTCAGGTCGAGAACCGGACGGGTGCCCAGAGGCGTTGCCATCGCGTTACCCCACAGGAGGTTCTGCGGCCCCTTCTCGGGGTTCGTGGCAGAGACCGAGGTTGGTCCGCCGCCGGGCTGGGTCCGGAAGAAGCGTCCGTTGCCGTCGAACCCTTGCGTCGCGCCTGCGAGGTTGACCGCGCTGTAGAAGAAGTCCATGTAGCTGGGATTGCCGGTCGAGAAGGTGTCGGTGCCCGAATCCTGGATGGGCGTGTTGCCGGTGGGTATGAGCACCTCTGTGCCGCACTTCGAGAACCGCTCGGTCTGGGTGAACACGCCGGGTCCGAACACGCCGGTGCGCCCGGCAGGCTGACCGGTCTGGGCGAGCTGTGACGCCGTCCACGCCAACTCATTCGCCTGGAGCAGCTGAGAGGCCTGGGTCAACCACGGCGTGCCGGTGGTGATCGTGTCTGGCAACTCCCGCAAGCCCGGCGTGATGCCGCGAGTCCAAGCACGCAAAGCAGGCAACGTTTCGTTCAGGTGCCTCAGCGAAGGCTCGGCCTGCTTCATGGTCGGTCCGAGTTCCGCCACTGCCGCCTTCAGGCTCTTCGACTCGGCGGCGAGCGCTCCTGTGAAGGTCGCGTAGTTGGTGATCAGGCTCTGCAGTGACTGCTCATTGGCCGCCAGTACACCGAGCACGATCGCGTTGGACCTGAGCAGGTTCCGCAGATCGTCGGGTTCCGTTCCCTGCAGTGCCTCGTTGACGATCGCACTGTCGCGCCCTGCCTGAGCGCCGTAGTCGAGCGCTGCGTTCAAGGCCTCTCCTCCGGTAACCGGAACGACGGTGGTGTCATCGGTGGTACCCGAGGTCGCGGTGGTGGGCTCCTCGTTCAACGCCGTCCCGAGGCCGCTCAGTGTCTCAACCAGATTCTGTCGATCGTCTGACTGGAGCGCGGTGAGCACCTCGTCGATCTGGACCGACGTCGCAGTTTGGGTGATCGGGATCGTGTCACCGCTTGCCAACTCAGGCGTGCCGGGACTCCCCGGTCGGAGATCGATGAAGAAGTTACCTTCGAGGAAGATGCGCGGTCGGATCTGCGCGTAGGCGTCGTCATGGATGGGCTGGCCAGCCTGATCCACTGTGAAGGTGACCTGGGAGACGCCATCTACACGCTCCGCCGTGAGCACCTTGCCTACGTTCACTCCGGCAACTCGCACCGGAGAGTCGGTCCGGATCTTGACCGCGTTCGCGAAGACGGCCTTCAGCGTGTATGGGTTGCCGAACGGCAGCTCCTTGGTCCAGGCGAAGTAAGTCCCCACGACCAAGGCGATGATCGCGATGATCGCGATCCGTGAACGATGCGGGGGGTTCCCCTTGCGGTAGATCCGCTCGTCGTAGTCGCGTGGCTTGTTGGTCTGTTCGCTCATGGTCTTATCCGGTCTCACTTCTGGGAGGGGAGTTGGTCCTCGGTCACGACCCCCTGATTGCCGGCGGGATTTCCGATCACCTGTACCTGCCTCGGGTAGGGCTCGTTGCCGGCCTCGCACTCGCGCTCATCCTGACCGGGTGCGGCCGTGTTGGGGTAGGGGTTGTAATGCAGGTAGTTGTCGCCCGGACCTTCTGCGGGGATCTCAGAGGGGGTCCCGATGTTGTTGGCTCCCGACCCGAAGTTGGGGGCGCTGAAGGAGATGAATCGCAGCAGTGACCCGAGGCTGTCTCCGGTCGAAGCGAGGTCGGCGGCGTTCCTGAACAGAAGCGTCGCGTAGTTGCAGGTGCTCTGCGCGGGACCGACGAAGGTCACCAGCGACTCCAGGTAGTCGCTCGCTCCGATCAGGGAGTCGAGGCCGGCCCGAGCTGTTGCGTCGTTCGAGAGGTTCAGCACCTCTGCGCTCAGCCCGGGCAACAGAGCATTGAACGCCGGGGCTCCCTGGAGGGCCGGGATGCCCTTCACGATCGCCTGTGAGATAGACGGGCCTGCCTTGCGCAGCGCCGCCATTCCGGGCCGGAGGTTGGCAAAGAGCCTCGCGGTGTCGGTGAGGAAGGGACGGATTCTCGGCATGGTCTCGATCGTCACGTCTTCCGTCGCGGGGCCCTCGCTGATCGACTCCTGGATGTAGGGGCGCGAGACATCGGCCAGCGCCTGGAAGGTCTTGTCCAATCCGACGAAGGCTTGAGCCTGCTGCTCCCCGACGGGTCCGGCTTCGGCCGAGGCTGCGGCGATGGCGCGTACGAACCGGTCGAGGCGGGTATCGGTAGAAGCGAGGTTGCCCATCGCTCTCGGCAGTGCCTCGGTCAGTGGGACGAGGTTGCCGATCGCCGCGTTGATGTCTCCCCCGCGCCCAGCGAGGCCGTCGCCGAAGTTCTTCAGCTGCACCTGGATCGCCTCTCGGGTCGGCTCATCGAAGGTGTTGAAAACCTGATCGATGTCGACCGGCTCTGGACGGGCCTGAGAGAGCGGGATGGTCGCCCCCTCCGGGTAACCCTCCTGGGACTCTCCCGGGGTCACCTCGACGTACTTCAGCCCCAGTGCCGACTTGGCGCGGATCAGAACGGTCGAATCGACCGGCAACGGCGCGACCGAGCGATTGAGTTTGAGGTCGAGCCGTGCGCTGTAGGTCCCCGCCTCACCCGTGGCATAGGTAGCTCCCTCGTCGGTCTCGGTAGAGGTGGAGCCGGTCGAGGAGCCGTTCTGAACCGCCTCGACGCCCTCGACGGTTCCCACCTGCACACCGCCGATCCGGACCTCGTTGTTGGGCACGACCGTATCCGCGTTCGGCACCAGCACCGAGACGCGATAGGTCGGTACGAAGGGCAAGCCCGTGTTGGCCTGATAGGCCAGGAATACGGCGACGGTCGCGACCAGCACTGTCACCGCGCCGACCATCACCGGGCTTGCAGCCAGAGACTGGACTCGCTTCCGCCCGTTCATCCGCTGACCCCCAACAGATAGCGGAGCAGTATCTCTGCCCTCGCCATCGCAGCGCGGCTCCGTTTCAGCGACTCCTTCTCTCTCGGAGTGAGATCCCTCTCGCCGCTCTGGTTGCCGGAATCTCCAGGCTGACCAGTCTCCGCCCCATCCATGGGCGGATCCATGGGTGATTCGGTTCCCGGCTCGCCTCCATCTTCAGCAGGGTCGGTGGGATCGATCTCCGGCAGGCCCTCGAGATCGGTAGGCGGCTTGGTGAGCAAGCGCGCTCCAGGCGGAGGGGTCGCGATGTAGCGCGAGAGAGGTGCCTGGGCTGCGGTCGAGGTGCGACCTCCCCAGTTGGCGATGCAGCCTGAGAGCGGGGTCCCGCGGTAGTCCGGGCAACCTGTGATCAGCACGTTTCCGCGCAGGAAGTGGCCGTATTGGTCGTAGCCGTTTGTGGCTCCAGCGAGGTTGTAGACGGTGTCCATCAGGTACTCGATTCCGTTGGTCTGAGCGAAGGTCCCGAAGGTCTTCTCGATCTCTGTGGCGGTGGAGACCGAGTACTGGTTTCCGGGATCAGGAACCGTGCCTAGGTTGTCGCCGAGAGCCTGCAGGTCACCGAAGAAACCGTTCGCGTAGGTGGCCGCCATGTCGGGCCCGACCAGGTCGCCCGCATCACCGAGCGACTCGAGGGCCGGAATGCCCGCCTGGGCGAAAGGCGCGAGTTTCTTCGTCGCGACATTCAGGTACGGAGCGACCTTCTTGAAGTTGTTCATCAGCGGGGCTCCCTGCTTGCCCACCTTGGTCAATTCGTTCATCGTCTTCCTCACCTGCACCAGAGCGGCCGGCAGCTTGCGGATCCCCTCCTCGAGCGCCGGACGCCGCTCGGCAGTGGCTTCGGCAGAGATCGACGCATTCCGCAGGAAGCCCACCAGGGATGCCCGGTCTCTGGCCAACGGAGCCATCACCTTATTCCCGTTGTCGGCAAGGGTCTCGAGAGAATCCCGCTGCTCGGCGAGGATTCGCAGTACCTGGTTGGTCGCCCGCAAACCGGGGTTCGCTCTCTTGATCACACCACGAAGATCGTCACCTCGCGCGGCGAGACCAGCGCCCAACTCGCTGAAGATGATCCTGAACCTCTCTCGATACGGGTAGCGCATCACGTTCTGCACCAGGTCGAGATCGACCACTTTGCCGTTGTTTTCCAGAGGCAGCAGATACTGACCTTCTCCGGGCTGACCCTCGGGGACCTGCTCCAACTCCGGCGGTGGTGGGGTTCCGGCGGCGCGTGGCTGCGTGGGAAGGCAGTCGATGAAGCGCTCGCCGATCAGCGACTGCGGCCTGACTATGCAGCTCGCGTCTGCGCGGAAGTCCTTGAACCCGCCATCGGTGATGTCCATCACGATCACCGCCTTGCCGGCCATGGCCTCGTCGCCGTCGCGCAAACTCACTATCTCGCCGGGACGCGTCACATCGACCGACTCGACCAGCCCGACTGTCGCTCCGGCGACGCGCACCTCCTCGCCCTTGACCACGAAACCCGCGTTGTCGAAGATCGCACGAACCAGATACCGGCCTCCGTCGCCGCCCTCTGCCGGCCAGGCCCAGAAAGCGAGCCCGAACGCAGTAAGTACTCCGGCTGTCGAGAGAAGCCTCCTCATGGGGGCCCCGGCGGCATCTGCGACGAGTCACACTCGTTCGCGGTCAGTTGACCCCCGGCGAGGAAGGGATTCGAGGAGTCGGCCGCCACCTGGGTTCCCCCGCCCGGACATCTGGCGAAGATCCCGTAGGCCATCTGGTCGTACTTCTGCGAGGGCGCGTTCGGCACCAGGTTTCCGGCGAGGTAGTTGAAGGTGAGGGTGACCGGTGAGGCCCGGACGAAATGGCCGTCCGCGTCGTAGTAGCCCGCGACCTGGCTCAGGCCAGCCAGCAGGCCGGTGAGGTCGGGGGTGTAGGGACGGGCGAACTCGAAGAACGGCATGGTCGACTCGTTTCCGCACTCGGGGACGTTCTGATCGATCGCCGAGCACTGCATTCCGTCGATCGTCGCCGGGAAGGAGGTAGACGCGGCCTGCTGGAGGTCGACCAACCCGCCGGTGAAGTCGGCCAGGTCGTAACCGTTCTTGGGTCGGTTCACGGCGTAGCGGAGATTCTTGAAGACCGGAACCCCCTGATCAGCAACCCCCTTGAGCTTCTTCAAGAAAGGAGTCAGATTCTCTGGGGTGATGTCGGCGGTCGCCTCGATGAACGGCTCGAGGTCGGTCAGGGTCGAACGCAGGTTGACGAATGTGGTGTTGGCCTGACGGAGCGTCGGGGCGAGATACCTCAACCCTTGGTCGAGGCTTGCGTTCTCGCTCGCCACCGCCCCCAGGGCCTCGTTGGAGTTGGACACCGCGTCGGCGAGGTCGTCACGACGTGCCGCGATGGCGGCCGTTGCCTTCGATCCATTGAGGAGGAAGTTGG
>CAIUSP010000059.1 GCA_903901855.1 uncultured bacterium
CAGCAGCGACCTCGCCGGCTATCCATTCACCGAAGATCTCGATCTCGACCGGTGTTCCTTCACCCGTCCCCTCTGGAGGCAGATACGCGTAGGCGATCGACTTCCCCAAGCTGTAGCCAAACCCACCGGTGGTCACTCGGCCTACGATTTCGCCGCCGACCCGCACGGGTTCATTGCCGAGACAGACCGAGCGCGGGTCCTCGAGTGTGATGCAGCGCAGCATCTTCCTCGGGCCGGCCTCCGCTGCCTCCGCGAGAGCCTTGTCGCCGATGAAGCCGCCGGGTTTGTCGGGTTTGACGCAGAAGCCCAGCCCAGCCTCGTACGGGGTCTCGTCGGGCGTGATGTCGGAGCCCCAGACCAGATAGCCCTTCTCCAGGCGCATCGAGTCGATAGCCCGATACCCCGCGGCCACCAGTCCGTGCTCTCGTCCCGCCTCCCAGATCTCTCTCCAGAGACCGTCCCCGAACTCGGTCGGGCAGTAGATCTCCCAGCCGAGTTCGCCCACATAGGTGACCCGCATCGCTCTCACCGGAACGTTTCCGAGGGTCATCGCTCGCAGGCTCATGTACCGGAAGTCCTCGTTGGCCAATGAGGTCGGGGTGAGAGGCTGGAGGATGTCTCGCGCATTCGGTCCCCACACTCCGAAGCAGGCCCACTTCGAGGTCTCGTCGGTAACGGTCACGCCCTCAGGCAGATGGCTCGAAATCCACGAGCGATCGTGGTTTCCGAACGCCGTTCCGGTCACGATCCAGAATCGATCCTCGGCGAGACGCGAGACGGTGAAGTCGCATTCGATTCCGCCGCGCGAATTGAGCATCTGTGTGTAGGTGATTCTCCCGACCTCTCCAGCAACCTCGTTATCGCAGAGAGCCTCTACCGCTTCTGCCGCGCCGTCGCCCGAGATCTCCATCTTCGAGAACGAGCTCTCGTCGAAGATCGCCGCCGTCTCTCGGCAGGCCAGGTGCTCCGCCCCGATGGCGGGCGACCAGTGCTCTCCGGCCCAGCCTCTCGGGCGAAGGGATTCGTCGCCGGCCGACGCATTGGTCTCGTACCAGTTGACCCTCTCCCACCCGGACTTCTCTCCGAATGCTGCCTGGTGGTCCGCGTGCCAGGGGGTTGCAGGCGAAGTCCTCAGCGGCCTGCCCGCAAGCTTTTCGTGATTCGGATAGCGGATGTCGTAGTAGCTCTCGTAGTTCTCTCGGGTTCGAGCATGCGTGTAGGTGGGCGAGCGGTACTGGGGTCCGAAGCGCCGGATGTCCATCTCCCAGAGGTCGACCTCGGGCTCTCCTCCGACGATCCACTCGGCCATGACCTTGCCGATCCCGCCCGCGCCGGCCAGCCCATGAGCGCAGAAACCTGCGGCCACGAAGTATCCACCCAGCTCTGTTTCACCGAGGCAGAACTCGTTGTCGGGAGTGAAGGCTTCCGGCCCGTTGATCAGCTTCGTGATCTTGACCTCGTCCATGACCGGAACGCGCTTCTTCGAATTCTCGGTTATCTCCTCGAAGCGATCCCAGTCCTCCTCGAGGAGTCGGCCGTTGAAGTCAGGCGGGATTGCGTCGAAGTTACCTACCCCATCTGGCATGAATGCCGGCTCGCTCTGGCGCTCATAGCCGCCCATGACGAGACCGCCTCCGTCTTCGCGGAAGTAGATCAAGAGGTCGGGGTCGCGGAGGGTGGGGAGGTGTCCTCCGTTCCGCTCTCGGAAGGGCTGAGTCACCAGGTACTGGTGACTCATCGGAATGATCGGAACCCGGACACCGGCCAGTCGTCCGATCTCGGCGGCGAACATCCCGCCAGCGTTCACCACCACCTCGCACTCGATTTCGCCTCTGTCTGTCTGGACCCCTGTGACCCGGCCCTGCTCGCGTGAGAAGCCGGTCACCCTGGTGTGAGTGTGGATCTCGCATCCTCCTCGCCGGGCCCCGTCGGCGAGAGCGTAGGTGAGCTGTGCAGGATCCAGATAGCCGTCGGTCGGCAGCCAGGCGCCCCCGAGAACTCCCTCGGTGGTCATCAGAGGGAACAGCTCGGCGGCCTCGTCGGCAGAGATCAACTCGAGGGGCAGGCCGAAGGTCTTGGCCCATCCAGCCTGGCGACGCAGTTCCTCCATCCGCTCCTCGGTGGATGCGAGACGGATTCCACCGCACTCGACCCAACCGGGGTCGAACTCGGTCTCGGCGGCCAAGCGCTTATAGAGATCCACCGAATACATCATCATCGTGGTCAAGGTCACCGAGCCTCTCAACTGGCCGACCAGCCCGGCCGAGTGGAAGGTCGATCCAGAGGTGAGTTCGTTCCGGTCGAGCACCACGACGTCCTTCCACCCGAGTTGGGCGAGGTGGTAGGCGATCGAGACGCCACCGACTCCACCGCCGACGATGACGCACCGCGCCCGCTCGGGAAGATCCTTCCTAGGCAACGGATCCAGCCTCGAGGGCCTCACTGAAGGCCGGCTCAGATGAGGTCTCGATCAACCTGCGGAAGTGCCTAGCGGCATATTCGGCGAAGTCGAAATCGAGATCGGAGATCGTGCCCTGCAGTACGCCCCACATCGCTTCCCTGAAGTCGGACATGACTCGCATCAGGTTGAGCGTTGCACGGTTGGCCGCGGTCGCCTCCCCGAAGTAAGAGGAGAGCAGGAGGTCCCGCTGTGTTTCCGAGAGCTCGGCATTGATCGCAAAGTTAGCCAGGTCGAAGAAGCGGTTACCCATTCCCGCATAATCCCAGTCCAGGAGATGGAGTGCACCGTCGCTCGATCTGATCAGGTTCGCCGGGAGCAGATCGTTATGTGTGAAGACGGGCTCGTGGAGCGGGCTGGTCAGCTTGAGCCGGATCTCATTCGCCAGGAGTTCCGCCTGTTCGAACTCCGGCGGCAGAGAGGCGCCTCTTTCCACGGCGCGCTCGGCATGGTCACGAATCACCTCGAACGGGTCGAAGTCGGTCCGTATCGTCTCGCCGCTTTCGTGGAGAGAGCGGAGTATGTTCGCCACCCCGATGATCTCTCGTTCTCCCTGAAGCGAGTCGACTGTCATCGTTTCGCCCGGGACGAAGTCCGTGGCGATGCAGCGGGGGTCGTCGATCACCGCTGCCACGGAAGGCCCCAGGCCAAGGCGGGCTGCCGCCTGGGCGGCCTGGGCTTCGGCCTCCCGGTCGATCCCTAGCTCAGAGGTGTCCTTGCCAGGGACGCGCACCACGACATCTCTCCCACCCAGCGTGACCCTGAAGTTCCTGTTGGTGATTCCTCCTTCGAGGGCTACGGGTCCACCGCTCGCCTCCCCGAGGATCTGGCTCACGGCCGTGATCGCGGCGTCGGCTTCAGTGTGTGTCACAGCGCACACACTCAGCGATTCCAATAAGGTTCCCGAAGTCCATTGCCATTGGCCCGCTGTTTGTATCGCAAAGAGCGGGCGAGAGAGAGGAGAGGGAATTGGCACAGAAGAAAGCAGCCCGTAAGCCTGCGGCGAAGAGGAGTTCCAAGCCGCGGACCATTTCGGATATCAAGGATCCAGATGAGAGGCGACTCGCAGAGCTCGGATACAAGCAGACGCTCGACCGTGCTTGGAGCGGCTTCTCCAACTTCGCGATCTCCTTCACGATCATTTCGGTTCTCGCCGGTTGCTTCACGACCTATGGACAGGCGTGGAACAACGGTGGTCCGGTCGCGATCTCGTGGGGATGGCCCCTGATCTCGATTCCGATCCTGATCATCGGTTTCTCGATGGCCGAGATCGTCTCGAAATATCCGACCTCCGGAGGCATCTACTGGTGGTCCGGGAAGATGGGAGGGCCCATCTGGGCCTGGTACACGGGTTGGTTCAACCTGATCGGCCTGGTCGCAGTTGTGGCCTCGGTCGACTACGCATGTGCGACCTTCCTGAACGCCACGCTCGGTCTCTACGGAGCTGACTTCCTCGGAATCAACTTCGCCGACGACCAGCAGATCCTGCGAGACACCTTCATCTTGTTCGCGGTGATCCTCTCGTTGCACACGATCCTCAACATATTCCGAACGCATCTGTTGGCGGTGGTGAACAACATCTCCGTCTTCTGGCACGTTGCAGGAGTGGCCGTGATCGTGGCCATCTTGATCCTCGTTCCGGATCAGCACGCAAGTGCAGACTTCGTGTTCACGGAGCGGATCAACAACTCAGGATTCGGTGACGGGATGTTCTGGTTCTACATCCTGCCTCTCGGCTTCCTGTTGACTCAGTACACGATCACCGGCTTCGACGCCTCCGCACATATCTCGGAGGAGACCCATGGAGCCTCGAAGACGGCAGCGCAGGGTGTCTGGCGGTCGATCTTCTACTCGGCGATCATCGGGTGGATCGTGCTGTTGGCGATCACCTTCGCTGCCGCTGACGTCAAGGCCGTCAACGACGGAGCAGGGTCATCTCTGGCCATCTTCGAAGCAGCGCTCTCATCTGCTGCCTTCAAGGCCGTGATCATCATCTCGACCGTTGGCCAGCTGTTCTGCGGACTGGCCTGTCTCACGAGCGGATCGCGGATGTGCTTCGCGTTCGCCCGCGACGGCGGGTTCCCGGGCCCGATGTCGAGGCTTCTGGCTCGAGTCGACAAGGCACGGGTGCCTGTCTACGCGGTGCTGTTCATGGCAGTGTTCGCTTTGATACTGACGCTTCCCGCGCTCGAGGGAGACGGGGCATTCCCCTTCGCCTTCTTCGCAGTGGTTTCGGTCTGTGTGATCGGTCTCTACATCTCCTACGTGATCCCGATCTACCTGCGCTGGAGACAGGGAACGAAGTTCAAGCAGACCAAGGAGTGGAACCTCGGGAACAAGTGGAAGTGGATGAATCCGATCGCGGTCGTCTGGGTGATCCTGATCACGATCGTGTTCTGCCTGCCGTTCACTCCGGCAGCGGTTCCGTGGAACGAGGGATTCGACTGGAAGGCGTTCAACTATGCGCCGTTGACGGTCCTCGTGGTACTCCTGTTCGCGACCATCACCTGGTTCGGGGATGCTCGCAAGCATTTCACCGGTCAGATCAGGACGATCGATCTGCCGGCGGGCAAGTCGGCCGCCACCAAGCGGAAGAAGACTGCCTCCAAGGCCAAGCCTCGCACCAAGCGGGCCTAGCTCAGGATTCGATTCACGGTGGACGACGCCCGGCGCATGAGCTTTCGCGCCGGGCGTCGTTTCGCTGTGTAGCGTTCCACGCCTGATGACTCTCGACGAACTGAAGCGCGCGGTGGACGAGGGGGCGGTCGACACCGTTCTGCTGGCCTTCGCCGACATGGAAGGCAGGCTGCAGGGCAAGAGGCTCACGGCCCGCCACTTCCTCTCGGACGTCGCTGATCACGGCTCTGAGGGCTGCAATTACCTGCTGGCTGTCGACGTCGACATGGAGACCGTCGGTGGCTACGCGATGGCGTCTTGGGAGCGTGGGTACGGAGATTTCGAGATGAAGCCGGACCTCTCCACCTTGCGGCCGGTTCCCTGGCACGAAGGCACGGTGATGCTTATGGCCGACCTCACCTGGGAGGACGGTTCAGACGTAGTCGCATCGCCGCGCCAGATCCTGCGCAGACAGATAGATCGTCTGGCCGAGCGTGGCCTGACTGCGAACTGCAGCACCGAGCTCGAGTTCATCGTCTTCAAGGACACCTACGAGGAGGCCTGGCGCAAGGGGTTCAGGGACCTCGAGCCGGCCAATCTCTACAACATCGACTACTCGCTGCTCGGGAGCGCCCGTGTGGAGCCTCTGATCCGACGGATCAGGAACGAGATGATGGCCGCCGGGATGGAAGTGGAGAACTCGAAGGGTGAGTGCAATCTCGGCCAGCACGAGATCAACTTCCACTACGGCGACGCCCTGCAGATCGCGGACGAGCATGTGCTCTACAAGACGGGCGCCAAGGAGATCGCAGCGCAGGAGGACCACTCGATCACATTCATGGCGAAGTTCAACGAGCGCGAGGGAAGCTCCTGCCACATCCACTTCTCACTGGCCGGTGGGAACGGGGCCAACGCCTTCGCCGCCGATCAGGCGATGTTCGACCACTTCGTCGCTGGCCAACTCTCCGCGCTGCGTGAGATGACCCTGATCTACGCGCCGCACATCAACTCGTACAAGCGGTTCGCCGAGGGCACCTTCGCGCCGACCGCAGTCGCATGGGGCCGTGACAACCGGACCTGTTCCATGCGCGTGGTGGGTCACGGGGAGGGGCTGAGGGTCGAGAATCGTCTTCCAGGTGCGGATGTGAACCCGTATCTCGCGCTGTCGGCCATGATCGCCGCAGGGCTCAAGGGGATCGAAGATGAAATGCCGCTCGAGGAGGCCTTGGAAGGAAACGCGTACGCATCGGACAAGCCGACGGTGCCGACCAACATCTACGAAGCCCGGGATCTGTTCGCAGCCAGCCCACTAGCCTTGGAGGCCTTCGGGCAGGACGTCGTCGATCACTACGTCAATCGTGCTCAGGTCGAGATCGACGCCTTCGAGGGCGCAGTAACCGACTGGGAGCGATATCGCGGTTTCGAACGCTTGTGAGCCGGCCGGCGGTCGGGATCTGTGCAGCGGTCGAGCGGGTCCGCTGGGCATTCTGGGAGGAGACGGTCACGATGGCTCCTCGCTCTTACTCGTTGGCGGTCCAACGCGCAGGTGCAGATGCTCTCCTGCTCCCGCCAGATGAGTATGCCGTCGCGGAGCCGGACTCACTTCTCGATCGTTTGGACGGCCTCCTCCTCGCAGGGGGATCGGATGTGGATCCGCCCAGCTACGGGGCCGAGAAGGAGGCCAACACGGGAACTACCTGGCCCGAGCGGGACGCTTTCGAGCTTGCGATGGCCGGTCGGGCGATCGAGCGGGGGATCCCTGTGCTCGGGATCTGCAGGGGCATGCAGATGTTGAATGTCGTCAAGGGCGGGACTCTCGACCAGCACATCCCCGACGCTCTCGGAAGCGAGATCCACATGGAGTCACCTGGAACCTACGGGGATCATCGGGTCGAAATCGAACCGGACACCCTCGCTGCCGCTGCGGCCGGCGGGACCTCGTTGGGGGTCAAATCCCACCATCACCAGGGCGTCGATCGCATTGGCGATGGGCTGAGGGTCTCGGGCCGCTCGACCGACGACGATGTGATCGAGGCCATCGAGCCCAACGCCCCGGATACAAGCTGGTGCCTCGGGGTCCTCTGGCACCCGGAGGAGGACCCAGCCGACTCGGTCATACCCGCCCTGGTCGAGAGAGCAAGAACCTTCGCCGCGGATAGGATTGCCCCATGATCTCCGTCATAGAGCCCGCCACCGGAGAGGAGATGGCACAGGTACACCGTGCCGGTACTGAGGACGTGGACAAGGCGGTGGCCGCCGCCAAGGCCGCTTTTCCCGCTTGGCGGGCCGTCGCCCCGGCTGAACGCGCCAACCTCATGCACGCAATGGCGGATGCCCTCTCGAATAGAGCTTCCGATCTGGCTGAGACGGAGGCCCGAAACGCGGGCAAGCCGATCAGTGACGCGGAGGGGGAGATCGGAATGGTGGTCGAGTGTTTCCGCTATTACGCCGGAGCGCCCGAACGGCTACTCGGCAAGACCATCCCGGTGGCAGGGGGAGTCGATATGACCTTTCGAGAGCCGCTCGGGGTAGTGGGATTGATAGTCCCATGGAACTTCCCACTCGTCATCGCCTCCTGGAAGGTTGCCCCAGCTCTCGCGGCGGGAAACACGGTCGTCTTGAAGCCCGCCGAGCTGACGCCGTTGACTGCCCTCGAGATGGAGAAGATCCTCCTCGAAGCCGGTCTGCCCGAAGGAGTCTTCAATGTCGTGGCGGGACCCGGAAGCGTATGCGGCCAGCGCTTGGTGGAGCATCCGGATGTAGCCAAGGTCGCCTTCACCGGGTCCACCGAGATCGGACGAGGCATCGCAGAGGCTGCGGCCTCGACCATCAAGAGGGTGACCCTCGAGTTGGGTGGGAAATCAGCCAACCTCGTGTTTGCAGACGCCGATGTCAGCGCCGCGGCAGCAGCGGCTCCCTTCGCGGTCTTCGCAAATGCGGGACAGGATTGCTGTGCACGGTCGCGCATCCTGGTCGAGGCCCCGGTGATGGACGACTTCCTCTCCGAGCTGGAGAAAACCGTTCGTGGAATGGTCGTGGGGGATCCGTTGGATCGGGCCACCCAGATGGGCCCGCTGATCTCCAGCGATCATCGCGAGAGCGTGGCGGGGTTCATCGAGGATGAATCCAAGATCGCCTTCCAGGGTGATTGCCCAGACGGTCCCGGCTTCTGGTTCCCGCCAACGGTGTTGGCTCCGATGAGCAACGACGATATGGCGTCCCGTGACGAGATCTTCGGTCCGGTGGTCTGCGTGATCCCATTCGGCGACGAGGAAGAGGCGGTGCGGTTGGCCAACGACACCGTCTACGGCCTCTCGGGATCGATCTGGACTACTAACGGTGCCAAAGCGCTGCGAGTTGCGCGCGGGATCGATACCGGCGTGCTCTCGATCAACTCGAACAGTTCCGTGCGCGTCTCGACTCCCTTCGGGGGCTTCAAGCAATCCGGCGTAGGCAGGGAGCTCGGACCAGACGCACTCGAGCACTACACGGAAGTCAAGAACGTTTTCTATTCGACGGAGGTGGGGTAGATGTCCGGAAGGCTCGATGGAAAGGTGTGCGTCATCACTGGAGCCGCTAGCGGGATCGGTGCTGAGACCGCTGCGCTGTTCGAGCAGGAGGGGGCGCGGGTGGTCGGGGTGGACCTCGAGGCAGGTGCACCAGGAGAGCTCTCCTTGCAGGCAGATGTATCCGACGAGGCGCAGGTCCGGGCCATGTACGAGGAGGCAGCGGCAAAGCTCGGAGGGATCGACGTCCTGTTCAACAACGCCGGCATCAATCCGACCGACGACAAGTCGGTGATCGACACCGATCTCGAGGCTTGGGAGCGGGTTCAGGCGGTGAACCTCAGGAGTGTGTTCCTCTGCTGCAAGTACGGGATTCCTCATCTCCTGGAGCGCGGTGGTGGTTCGGTGATCAACACCGCTTCGTTCGTCGCGGTGATGGGTGCAGCAGTCTCTCAGGGCTCCTACACCGCCTCCAAGGGTGGTGTCCTCGCTCTCTCGAGAGAACTCGGAGTCGAATTCGCCCGCAGGGGGGTGAGGGTGAACGCCCTGTGCCCGGGACCAGTCAACACTCCGCTGTTGCAGGAGCTCTTCGCCAAGGACCCGGAGAAGGCGGAGAGGCGTCTGGTCCACGTTCCGATGGGTCGCTTCGGTGAAGCCCGTGAGATCGCCCAGGGGGTTCTCTTCCTGGCCAGCGACGACAGTTCCTTCGTGACCGCCTCCACCTTCCTCGTCGATGGTGGCCTGTCGGCTGCCTACATCACGCCCGAGTAGCTGCGAAGGCGAAGAACCTCTCGGCCAAACCGCGTCCGAGATCGTTCCACTCCGAGATCTTTCGCTCGGTCTCGGCCGCGATTTCGTCCGGGTCCAGGTCGCTGGCAAGGGCGTCGGGATCCTTGTCCCAGGACCGAAGCCAGGACCGGATGTCCTCCAAGAGCACCTCTGCGTGGAACTGGATCGCCCAGGCGGAATCGCCGATTCTCCAGGCTTGAGGCGATGCAGGGTTGGTGGCCAGGACGATGGCCCCATCGGGAGGCAGACAGCCATAGCTGTGCCACTCGAATCCTTCGAACGACGACCCCATCGGCCCGAGCAGCGGGTCCTCCAGGCCGGCCTCGGTCAGTTCGATCTCCGTCCAACCGACCTCGAGCGTCTCGAGCTTCCGGATCCCACCCCCGGCGGCTTGGGTACAGAGCTCGGCTCCAAGACAGACGCTGAGGATCGGAGTTCCGGCGGCGAGCGCGTCCCCGAGCAACTCGCGGTCATCGGTCAGTTGCTCCGGCTCACCGCTGTCGGGTCCTGTCGGGTGCATGGACCCGCCGAGGCAGACGATCGCGGCGTAGGAGTCGAGACGGCTGGGAGGGGGACCCGTCTCCCAGCGCTTCCAGACCTCCAGGTCCACGCCTGTCGCGACCGCGGCATCGCTGAAGACCCCGGGTCCGCCGTCCTCCTCATATGCGATCGCCACCGCCTTCACGCCCTGAAGTCTGCCAAGAGCACTCTCGCTGAGGAGTGCCACCCCTCATAATCTCCTCCGATGTCGTATCTGATCATCGCCACCTGCTTCGGCCTCGCGACGGGCATCGTCGGAAAGATCAAGGGGAGCTCCTTCTTCCTCTGGTTCCTGATCGGGGCCGTTCTGCCCTTCCTCGGTCTCTTGGCGGCGATCTTCTCCAGAACGGATCGCGACGAGCCAGAGAGGCAGTGCCCGCGCTGCCACAAGACCCTCAAGCTCTACGTCCAGGTTTGTCCCAGATGCGGTGAGGATTTGTACCTGCCCGATCCCGAGGAGATCCGTCGCCCCCAAATCCCGGGACCGAACGGCTAGCGCAGCCAGGTCCTGACGATCGCGTTGGTGAAGCCGATCCCGTAGCGAACGACCGCGGGTTTCTTGGAGTGACCGCTGAGCCGTTTGACTACCGAGATGGGCACTTCCTTTGCCGGTATGCCGCGCTTGATCGCCTCGATCATGAACTCCGAGGTGTGGAACTGTTCTTGGCGCAAGACGAGCTTCGGGAGGACCTCGACCTTGACGGCTCGGTAGCCATTGGAACAGTCGGAGACCTCGGTCCGGGTGATGAAGGAAACGAGCTTGTTGAAGAAGACGATTCCGAGCTCCCGGGCTTTCGCGTTCGGCTCTGCCTCTCCCAGCACGCGGGAGCCGTGAGCAAGATCCACTTCACCGGAGACGATCGGGGCAACCAGCCTTTCCATCTGCGACGGAAGGTGCTGCCCGTCGGCATCGAGGGTGACCACGATGCTCGCTCCGGATTCGGACATAAGCCGGTAGCCGGTCCTCAGCGCTGCGCCCCCACCGCGGTTGATCACGTGGCGAGCGACCACCGCGCCAGCCTCTGCTGCAGCGTCTGCAGTTCCGTCGCGTGACCCGTCGTCGACTACGAGTACCGCGGTCTCCATTCCACATACGGTCTCAGGGACCTGGCCGATCACGTGGCCGACGTTGTCGGCCTCGTTGTAAGCCGGGATCAGCACAGCGACCTTCCCGGCGAACAGTTTGGGTAGTCCGGCTGAACGGAACTCTTCCCAGGCGATGCCCTCGAGCATCGCGGACACCTCCGTGTTGAGCCTCCCGGTGACGTTGAGCGAGCGGAGGACGAGCAGGAAGAGCACCGCGATCGCGAAGACGGCCAGACCGAGGATGCGACCCCCGTTGCCACTGCGGAAGGCGAACGCTTCGAGGATCGAGTCGAGCAACTGTGTGCCCGAGACGATCGCGAGCAGCAGGCCCGC
>CAIUSP010000060.1 GCA_903901855.1 uncultured bacterium
AGCAACAGCCTTCCGATCAGCGGTTCGCCGATACCTGTGACCAGCTTGATCACCTCGTTTGCCTGCAGCAGGCCCATCACGCCAGCCATCACGCCGAGCACACCTGCGGCGCCGCAGCTCGGAGCCAACTCGAGTGGCGGCGGTGTCGGGTAAAGGCAGCGATAGCAAGGTCCCTCATGCGGAACGAAGGTCGATATCTGACCGTCGAAAGCGAGGATCGAGGCGGACACCACGGGCTTGTCGAGACGCACCGACGCGTCGTTCAGCAGGTAGCGGGTCGGGAAGTTGTCTGCTCCATCGACGATCACGTCGTACCCACCGATGATCTCCATGATGTTCGAGGCATCGAGGCGGGTCCGGTGTTCCACGACCTCGACGTCGGGGTTGAGATCGGCGATTGCCTTCTTGGCTGACTCGGTCTTCGGCGCGCCGACCCGGTCGGTCGTATGGATCACCTGCCGTTGGAGGTTCGACTCGTCTACCACGTCGTCGTCGACGATGCCGATCGTCCCTACACCGGCAGCAGCGAGATACAGAGCCGTCGGCGAGCCGAGCCCACCCGCACCGAGTAGCAACACCTTGGAGTTCAACAGCTTCAGCTGGCCACCGACCCCCACCTCCGGGAGCAGAGTGTGGCGCGAGTAGCGCATGCGCTGTTCGGGGGTCATGCCCTCGGCGAAGATGACCGGCTTGCCGTCTTCTTGCCAGGCGTCGATACCGCCCGTCACGTTGGCGGCGTTCGAGTAGCCGAGTTCCTCCTGAAGCGCGTGAACGGCGCGTGCAGAGCGCGCCCCGGACTTGCAGTAGACGACGAGACGGGCATCCTTGTCTTCGGATATCTCCGATGCGCGCGCGAGGACCTCTCCCTGGGGTACCAAGACCGCATCAGCGAGGTGAGCTTCCTCGTACTCGTGCGGTTCGCGCACGTCGACCAGGACGACATCCCCTTGGGCCAACTCATCTTGGGCCTGATCGACAGAGATCTCCTCGATCTTGGCCTGGATCTCTTCTATGGGCAGTGTGCCTGTGCTCATACCAGCCTCGGTCCTCTCTTCGGTTGACTCCCGGTCGATAACCGGAAACCCGATCAGCTTTGCTTCATTAATGAAAGTATAGCCACAGCCCGCGGTCGCGGCTAGGCAGCGGCCAGCTCACGCAGCCGCCGCACCCGCTCCTCGGTCGGAGGATGGGTGGAGAAGAGGTGGGACATCGCTCCCGATCGGAACGGCTTGACGATGTACATCGGCTCGGCTGACTCGTTGACCTTCATCGGGATTGCCTGGGCCGCCCTATCCAGATTCTCGAGGGCACCAGCCAATGCCTCGGGCTTGCCGCAGATCTCGGCCCCGGTCGCATCGGCCGAGTACTCACGCTGGCGAGAGATCGCGAGCTGGATCAGGCTGGCAGCGATCGGTGCGAGCAGGGTCAGGGCGAGCGCGCCGAAGAGGCCGAGCGGCGACTCGTCGTCGCCACCGAACCAGAGCAGCATGTAGCCGAGGTAGGTGATTGCTCCGCCGATGGTGGCGGCGACCGACTGGATCAGGATGTCGCGATTGCGGATGTGGGCGAGCTCGTGCGCGATCACTCCACGTAGTTGATCCTCCGGGAGCAGTTCGACGATCCCCGCCGTCACTGCCACCGCGGAATTCTTGGGACCGCGTCCGGTCGCGAAAGCGTTCGGCTGCTTCTCCTCGATTATGTGGAGGCTCGGCTTCGGCAGGTCCGCCTTGGCGGCGAGATCGGCGACCATGCGATGGAGACCCGGGGCCTCGTCTTCGCCGAGAGGCCTCGCTCGGGCCATCTTGAGCGCGATCTTGTCGGAGAACCAGTAGGCGCCGAGGTTCATCACCGCTCCGATGATCAGGAACGTCAAGGCGGTCCTCGGCCCACCGATCAGGGCTCCGATGACGACGAACAGCCCCATCAGGAATGCCATCAGGAGGCCGGTTCTGAATGCGGCGGCAACGTTGGATCTGGTCGTCTTGCTGGACATGGTTACGAACCCTCCTTGTTCCTCTACTTGGCCATTGCGGAATGAGTATATGCGCTTATCCGACTAGTCAGGTAGGATTTAACCATGCTCTTCTCCACGAAAGCCGAATACGGCGTGCGATTGATGGTCGAACTGGGCCGTCAGCCCGACGGCAAGCCCGTATCCCTTGCAGCAATCGCCGAATCCGAGAACCTGCCTCTCTCCTACATGGAACATCTGGTCGCGAAACTCCGCAACGCCGACCTGGTGGATAGCCAGCGAGGCGCCCACGGTGGCTACACCCTCGCCAGACCTGCTGCGGAGATCGACATGCTCGAGGTAGTCCAGGCACTCGAGGACACGATCGCGCCGATGGAGTGCTTCCACGACACTCCCGAGGGCAGGGTCTCCTGCTCGCACCAAGACGACGCGGACCATGCCTGCGCCACCAAACTCCTCTGGACCAGAGTTCAGGGAGGCGTCAACAAAGCGCTCTCCGGGACTACCGTGGCTGAACTGGTCAAGTTCGCGGACGGCGACGTCCGACGTGCTTCGCTCGCAGCGCACAGCTAGAGCGTTACTTCCAAACCGCAATCGAGAAGGAGCAAGAGATGGCCGAACTAGAGATCCGAAACCTCCATGTGAAGGTCGAGGACAAAGAGATCCTGAAAGGACTCGACCTCGATGTGGACAAGGGGAAGATCCACGCCCTGATGGGCCCCAACGGATCCGGCAAGTCGACACTTGCGAACACGATCATGGGTCACCCGGCGCTTGAGGTGACCGAGGGGACCATCACCTTCAAGGGTGAGGACATCACCGAAGCCGATCCAGACGAGCGTTCGCGAATGGGGCTGTTCATGGCCTTCCAGTACCCGGTGGCGATTCCAGGAGTCACCGTCGCCAAGTACCTGCGGATGATCGTCAACGCCCATCGCGAGGCTGCCGGCGAAGACCAGATCAGCCTGAAGGATTTCCGCAAGGAGACCGAGGCCGCGATGGAGATGTGCGACATCCCGAAGGAGTTCTCGTCCCGCTACCTCAACGACGGGTTCTCCGGCGGCGAGAAGAAGCGCATGGAAGTCCTGCAGCTGGCGATGCTCAAGCCGTCTCTCTCTGTACTGGACGAGACCGACTCGGGTCTCGACATCGATGCGCTCAAGGTCGTGGCCGACGGCGTGAATCGTTACGCGGGGCCTGGAATGGGCGTCCTGATCATCACCCACTACCAGCGCATCCTCCACATGGTCGAGCCCGACACGGTCTACGTGATGTACGACGGCCGCATCGTCAAGCAGGGTGGTCCGGAATTGGTAGGTGAGCTCGAAGAGCGCGGCTACGGCTGGATCACCGAGGAGATCGAAGCAGCCAAGTGAGTACAGCCGTGGAAACGCAGCTCGATCTGGAGAAGATCCGGGCTTCGTTCCCCGCCTTGAGCAGGGAGATCCACGGCAAGCCGGTTGCGTACCTCGACAGCGCCGCCAGCTCCCAACGGGTCGAGGCCTCTCTCCAGGCGGTCGACCGCTACGAGCGGCGTCATCACTCGAACGTACACCGCGGCGCCCACACCCTCTCGGCCGAAGCGACCGCCGCTTACGAAGGCGCACGAGCCACGGTGGCCGACTTCATCGGCGCCAGCGACCGCAATGAGGTCGTCTTCTGTCGAAACGCCACCGAGGCGATCAACATCGTCGCTCGCAGTTGGGGAGAGACCAATCTCGGTGAGGGCGACAGGGTCGCTCTCACCGTCATGGAGCATCACTCGAACATCGTTCCGTGGCAGCAACTCGCCGAGCGGAAAGGGGTGGAGATCGAGTGGATAGGGCTGTCCGAGAACAGTCAGCTCGACCTCGACGCTCTGGATGCTGCCCTCGACAAGGGAGTGAAGCTGGTCGGGGTCACTCACCTCTCGAACGTACTCGGGACCGTCGATCCGCTGGCGGAGATCTCGCGACGTGCCCACGCTGCCGGCGCACTGGTGATGGCCGACGGCGCACAGGCCGCCCCGAAGTTGCCGCTGTCGGTTACCGACCTGGATGTCGACTTCTACGCCATGAGCGGACACAAGCTGTACGGCCCGACCGGTATCGGGGTGCTCTGGGCGAGAAAGGACCTGCTGGCGGAGATGCCCCCATTCATCGGTGGGGGATCGATGATCAAGAAGGTGACTCAGGAGGGGACTACGTTCGCTGATCCGCCAGCGCGGTTCGAGGCAGGTACCCCTCCGATCTCCCAGGCGATCGGACTCGCCGCCGCCTTGAGATGGCTGCAGGGACTGGGGATGGATCTGGTGAACGCCCACGAGCGGGAGATCACCGACTACGCGCTCAAGAGACTCGCGGAGGTTCCCGGACTGCAGGTGTTCGGTCCCGCTCCTTCGGTCGATCGAGTCGGACCTGTCTCGTTCGTGATCGAGGGTATCCATCCCCACGATGTGGCGGAGATCCTCGACCGTCATGCAGTAGCGGTGCGCTCCGGTCATCACTGCGCCCAGCCGCTGATGGACTACCTCGGCGTACCGGCCACGACCAGAGCGAGCTTCGCCGTTCACACCGATCGGTCCGAGATCGATCGGTTAATCGAGGGACTGCTCGATGCCCGACGGGTCTTCAAGCTCTGATCACCCTCGGGGTGAACCAACATGGATGAGCTCTACCGCGACCAGATACTCGAGCACTACAAGCGCCCGCACAACTTCGGAAAACTCGACGAGTACGACCTCGACTTCGAGGACACCAATCCACTCTGCGGAGACGAACAGCACGTATTCATCAAACTGGACGATGACGGCAGGGTCGAGAAGGTCTCCTTCGAAGGTCAGGGTTGTGCGATCTCGACTGCGGCCACCTCTCTGCTGACCGACGAGCTCGACGGACTGACTCGGGACGAACTGCTCCAGATACCCAAGGAGAAGGTGCTCGAACTGCTCGGAATCGAGATCTCGGCCACCCGGATGAAGTGCGCGCTCCTGGGCCTGAAGGCCGTCAAGGGGGCAAGCCTCGGAGCTTCAGCCGACTGGGATGACGAGGGCGCACCTGGGGACCCCGGAGAGAGTGAGAGTCTCTAGGCCACCAACTGGCCTCGGATAAAATCCGACCTGTAAGGTAGGAATAGGAGTCGAAGCTGACATGACCGAAAACGAAAAGGAAATACAGGGAACTCGAGTGATCGAGGTCTGTTCATCCTCGGACCTGCCGCCTGGCGAGGTGAAGATCGTCGACGGCCCCGACGGAGTGAGGATCGGGGTCTTCAACTGCGACGGGAAGTTCCTGGCGATCGAGGACCGGTGCTCCCACGACGACGGGCCGCTGGCAGAGGGCACGCTCGACGCCTCGGCCTGCACGGTCGAATGCCCGAGGCACGGCTCTCTCTTCGACCTCGAAACCGGAAGACCCAAGACGCTTCCTGCATATGAAGCTGTACTCACCTACCCCGTAATCGTTGAAGACGACAAGATCAGGCTGGAGGTCTGAATAAATGGCAACTCCCGAACAGGCAGTGACCCAACGACCCGCAGAAGAAGAGGGTCTGACCGAGATCAACTCCGACTACAAGGAGAAGTTCGGCTTCTCCGATCCCGAGACCGGATACGTCTACAAGGCTCCGAAGGGGCTCACCCGGGAACTGGTCGAATCGATCTCTGAATACAAGGACGAGCCACAGTGGATGCGCGACTTCCGTCTCAAGGCCCTTGAGCACTTCGAATCGCGCCCCACTCCCCAGTGGGGTGGAGATCTCGACCAGATCGACTTCGACGACATCCACTACTTCGTCCGTGCCTCAGAGCGGCCCGAACGGAGCTGGGACGATGTGCCTGAGGACATCAAGGAGACCTTCGACCGCCTGGGGATCCCCGAGGCCGAGCGTCAGTTCCTCGCTGGTGTAGGCGCACAGTACGAGTCCGAGGTCGTCTACCACCAGATCAACGAGGAACTCGAGAAGCAAGGCGTGATCTTCCTCGACATGGACACCGCCCTGCGCGAGCACGAGGACATCGTCCGTGAGCACTGGGCGACCGTCATCCCCGCCAACGACAACAAGCTCGCCGCGCTCAACTCTGCGGTCTGGTCGGGTGGCTCCTTCGTCTACGTGCCGAAGGGCGTCAAGGTCGAAATGCCCCTGCAGGCCTACTTCCGGATCAACACCGAGAACATGGGCCAGTTCGAACGGACGCTGATCATCGCCGAGGACGGCTCGGATGTGCACTACATCGAAGGCTGCACGGCTCCGGTCTACTCGACCGACTCCCTCCACTCCGCGGTTGTCGAGATCATCGCCAAGCCCGGTGCGAGGGTGCGGTACACGACCGTCCAGAACTGGTCGCAGAACGTCTACAACCTGGTCACCAAGCGGGCGGTTGCCCACGAGGACGCGACCATGGAGTGGGTCGACTGCAACCTCGGCTCGAAGCTGACCATGAAGTACCCCTCGATCTACCTGATGGGGGAACGAGCCCACGGAGAGATCCTCTCGATTGCCTTCGCCGGCGAGGGCCAGCACCAGGACGCCGGGGGGAAGATCGTCCACACCGCACCGAATACGACCTCGTCGATCTTCTCGAAGTCGATCTCGAAGGACGCCGGTCGAACCAGTTACCGCGGCCTGCTCGAGATCGCTGACGGTGCTTCCGAGTCGAAGTCCAAGGTCGTCTGCGACGCGTTGCTGCTCGATGAGAACTCGAGGTCCGACACCTACCCGACGATCCGGATAGGCGAAGACGATGTCGACGTTGGACACGAGGCCACCGTCTCCAAGATCGGTGATGAACAGGTCTTCTACCTGCAGTCGCGCGGTCTCAGCGAAGAGGAAGCCTCGAAGATGATCGTCAACGGATTCATCGAGCCGATCACCAAGGAGCTCCCGATGGAGTACGCGGTAGAGATGAACCGACTGATCGAGCTGCAGATGGAAGGCTCGATCGGCTGAGTGCCGATCAGCCGATCCGGACTGCTGTCATGAGCGCACCAGCTCTTCCGACGAAGAAGACCCCAGGCTGGGAGTTCACAGACCTCGAGGGACTCGATGACGCTGGCTTCACTCCTGCGCAGCCAGGGGAGGCCGATGCCCGAAAGAAGGCGATCGCACCGCTGACCGTGCCGGAAGGCTCCGTGGAGCTGATCCAGGTCGACGGTGGGTGCCTGGATGGCTCTGTCGCGACGACCGGCGACACACCAGCCGAGCCGACCGTGTGCTCCCTCGAGGCCGCACGTGAGGCATGGCCTGAACTGATCGGTGAGAGGCTCGGAACGTTGGTCGACTCGGAGGATCCCTTCGTCGCGAGGAACGACGAGAACTGGCGCGGAGGTGCATTCGTATACGTACCCAAGGGCAAACGACTAGAAGGGACCGTCGGACTCGAGGCGATCCAGTCGAGTCGGGAGTCGGCGCTCTCCTACCGGACCCTGATCATCCTGGAAGAGGCCGCTCAGGCGGAGATCTGGGAACAGTGGCTGACAGCAGAGGGATTGGAGAGCACGATCTTCAACACCGTGACCGAGATATTCGTTGGCCCCGCTGCGAACCTCCGATACGTCAATGCCCAGAATCTCACCGAATCGGGTTGGGTCTTTGCCAGCCAGCGGGCGGAGGTCGAACGCGAAGGGTCGCTCGACTGGGTCTCCCTCGGCTTCGGTGGTGGGGGCGGAAAGGTTCGGATGGATACGCGGCTTGCGGGGCAGGGCTCGGATGCGAGGGTAACCGGCGCCTACGCAGGGAACGGGTCCCAGCACCTCGACTTCGACACCACCCAGGTCCACGGCGCCCCCTCCACCACCTCCGATCTGGCCTTCCGGGGAGTTCTGGCCGACACCGCGACCTCGGTCTGGCGCGGGATGATCCAAGTCGAGCCTGGCGCGCAACAAACCGACGCCTTCCAGGAGAGCCGCAACCTCCTGCTCTCACGGGAGGCCCACGCCGACGCGATCCCCGGCCTCGAGATCGAGGCAGACGACGTACGGTGCACCCACGCCGCCGCTGTCGCTCAGCTCGATCCGGAACAGCTCTACTACCTGCGCTCACGTGGCCTCCCTGAAGAGGGCGCCCGCAAGGTCGTGATCGAGGGATTCCTGGAGTCCCTCGTCGAACGGCTTACCGAAGGGCCCGTCAGGGAGCAGGTCTCGGATGCACTCGAGAACCGCCTCGGCGAGATCCTCGCCTGAGCGCCCGGCGGGTACCTAGCTTCGACAGCTGGAGCAGTTTCCCCGGATCACGACCTCGTGAACGGTGGCAGTGTGTTTGCGACCGTCAGCAAGATCGTGAATCGCGCGTTCGAGCCTCTCGTCCTCGAACGGGGTGATCCTCCCGCAACTCTCACAGACGAGGTGGTGGTGGTGGTCGCCGCCCGGGATCACCGGCTCATACATACGTGAACCCTCACCGAGATCCGTCTTCTGGACCAACCCCATGCCCTCCAGGGCTTCCAGGGCCCTGTAGACACTCGCGATTCCTACGGCGGAGCCCTCCTGCCTCAGTTCATCGCAGATCTCCTGGGCAGACCGACAGCAGCTCTGCTGCGCAAGAAGATCTATCACCTGAGATCGTGCGCCGCCTGAACGCAACCCGGCCCCGCCGAGGGACTCCACAGCGAGGTCCCTCCAAGTTGCTCCTGGTGCTTTGGGTGCGGTTGCCATTCAGCCATCTTAGCCAACGATGTTGATATTCATTATCGTCAAGGTATGGTCGAGAGCAAACCATTGACTGACGAGTCCGAGGGGCTGCGTATCTCGGACTTGGCCGTCGACTACCCGGCTGGAAGAGCTCTCGATAGCTTGACTTTCGAGGTTCCCCGTGGGGCGAGCCTCGCAGTGCTCGGGCCGAACGGAGCCGGCAAGACGACGCTCCTGCATGCGATCGCGGGTCTCATCGGAACCAGCCACGGAGAGATCAATCCCGGGGCTGGGACGGTTGCTCTGGTGCCTCAAGAGATCTCCGTCGAGCCGATGTTTCCGATCACTGCGCTCGACGTCGTGCGTATGGGGCGCTATCAGGCACTGGGCGTGTTCGGAAGGTTCCGGAAATCGGACCACGACTTGGTCGCCAAGGCCTGTAGTCAACTCGAGATCGGCGAATTCGCCGAGATGCGATTCGGGAACCTGTCAGGTGGCCAGAAGCGACGGGTCCTGCTCGCTCAAGTGGTTGCCCAAGATGCCGGTCTGATCCTCCTCGACGAACCCTTTGCAGGTGTAGATGTGCCGACCGTGGAGGCAATCAAGTCATTGATCACCTCTTGGGGGTCCTCCGGTCGCACCGTGATCGTGACTACCCATGACCTCGAGAGCTCGGCACGCGACTACGATTTCGTGGCCGCGATCAATCGAAAGCTCGTTGCATTCGGCCCCGCGGATAGAACTCTCAGCGAAGAGGTTCTGACTACGACCTTTGCGGGGCGCATTGCACGAGTGGGCGACTTCATAGTCGATACCGCTCACCACCACCATGGAGCAGGCTGAGGTGGACTTCCTGACAGACCCCTTCAGTCAGGAGTTCGTCGTCCAGGCGGCGATCACGGCGGCACTCGTAGGGGTCCTTTGCGCAGTAGTCGGTTGTTTCGTGGTCCTGCGCGGACTCGCTCTGATGGCCGACAGCCTCGCCCACGGTGTCCTTCCAGGGGTCGCGATCGCATTCATGATCACGGCCAATAGCGACGGACTGGAGCCCGACCGCTTGGCGATAACCGCGGGCGCCCTGATCGCTGGTCTGGTCACGGCCGCCGGCACAAGCGCGATTCTGCGCCGTTCCCGACTCAACGCCGATACCGCTGCGGCGGTGGCCTTCGTCTTCATGCTCTCGCTGGGGGTGGTGTTGATATCGAGAGTGGAGGGCTACGCAGTCGATCTCAACTCCTTCCTCTTCGGCGATGTACTCGCATCGGACGGTTCCGCGGCGATTACCTCGGCAGTTCTCTGCACGGTCGTCCTTGCAGCCGTAGCAATTCTCTACCGACCGTTGCTTCTGCTCTCGTTCGATGCGAGGCGGGCGGCTGCGCTTGGTGTGCCGGTGAAGACGATCGAGTCTCTTCTAATGGTCTTGATCACAGTCGCGGTCGTCGCGGGATTCCTGGTGGTCGGCTCGCTGCTCGTCCTCGGAATGCTCCTGGCCCCTCCGGCAGCAGGGGCGCTGATTGCCAGACGGTTACCGGGGATGATGCTCATATCAGCCGCGATTGCAGCTGTGAGCGCCCCGCTCGGCCTGCTTGCCTCTTGGCATCTGGATCTGGCTGCCGGTGCCTCCATAGTCCTCGTCGCGGTATCAGCCTTCATCTTGATCGCATTGGTTCGAGGCTCACGCATCTGACTGCGGGATCTTTCGCCGATCAACCATTGGCGTTCCCCGAATATGTATGATAATGATTCTCATTCATTTATCTATGAAAGGATCTCGTCATGCCCTCTCGCCTTAAGGTGTCGATGAAGACAGCTGGTCCACTACTGATCGTGATCGGTTCACTCGCAATCGTCGCTTGCGGCAGCACCGGTTCCGGGAAGGGCTCGGAGGAGAAGGCGAAGATCGTTGCAACGACCGGAATCCTCGCCGACATCACGCGCCAGATAGCAGGAACCGAGGCCAACGTATCTCAGTTGGTGCCGAACGGAGCAGATGCCCACGACTTCCAGATCTCCGCGAAGGAGCGTGCGGAGATCGAAAGCTCTGATCTGCTCGTCTTCAACGGCGCTGGCCTGGAGGCTGGCATTCCAGTGGAGTCATTTCCGGTCCGCAAGTTCGAACTGGTCGAACACGCCGGGCGTCTACTCGAAGCTGGCG